>NZ_JAUZMZ010000200.1:0-7980 GCF_036327435.1 Rhodococcus chondri
TCCGGCCAACCACGACCTCATGGTGCGGCTGCGTCAGGCGAAGATCGACGGCATAGCTGTTCCCGATGCGGTGGTGGACGACCCGTCGGGCGAGGCCGAACTGCTCGTCGTCGGCTGGGGCAGCTCCTACGGCCCGATCGGGGAGGCATGTCGTCGAGCCCGCCGCCGTGGAACGAAGGTCGCGCACCTGCAGCTGCGGAACCTGAACCCGCTGCCCGAGAACCTCGGCGACGTGATGACCGGGTACAAGACGGTCATCGCACCCGAGATGAACCTCGGCCAGCTTGCGGGCGTGCTGCGCGCCCGCTATCTCGTCGACGTCCAGCCCGTGACCAAGGTGCAGGGCCTGGCCTTTCTGGCCGACGAGATCCTCGACGCGATCGATGCCGCGCTCACCGGCACGTTGCGTCGATTCGAAGAATCGAAGACCACCACGGCCCTGGCCGAGGCCGAGTGCCGCACCTCTGCCGTCCGTGAGGAGGAAAACGCATGACCGAGTTGATCAGTCGCGTGGGGATGGACCTCGGGCTCAACGCCACCGCGTTCGTACCCAAGACCGACACCCCGCAGAAGGCGAAGGACTTCACCAGCGACCAGGAGGTCCGCTGGTGCCCCGGCTGCGGCGACTATGTCATCCTGGCCGCCATTCGCAACTTCCTGCCGGAACTGGGCCTGCGCCGGGAGAACATGATGTTCGTGTCGGGCATCGGATGCTCGAGCCGGTTCCCGTACTACCTGGAGACCTATGGTCTGCACTCGATCCACGGTCGCGCGCCGTCGATCGCGACCGGACTCGCCGTCACGCGACCGGACCTGTCGGTGTGGGTGGTCACCGGTGACGGCGATGCGCTGTCCATCGGTGGCAATCACCTCATCCATGCGCTTCGCCGCAACGTGAACATGAACATCCTGCTGTTCAACAACAGGATCTACGGACTCACCAAGGGGCAGTACTCCCCGACCTCCGAGGTAGGGAAGGTCACCAAATCGACCCCGATGGGTTCGGTGGACCACCCGTTCAACACCCTCTCGCTCGCGCTCGGCGCGGAGGCGACCTTCGTGGCCCGCGCCCTGGACTCCGACCGCAAGGGGCTGACGGAGGTGCTGCGGCAGGCGGCCGAGCACCGGGGAACCTCGTTCGTGGAGATCTATCAGGACTGCCCGATCTTCAACGACGGTTCCTTCGATGTGCTGCGCAAGGACGATGCCGAGCAGCGGGTCGTTCCACTGCAGCACGGCAAGCCCATCATCTTCAGCGTGGACGGCCAGAAGTGCGTCGTGCGTGACGGCTTCGGCCTGCGGGTCGCCGAAACTGCGAGCGTGTCGCCGGACGAGATCGTCGTTCACGATGCGGAGGCGGAGGATCCCGAGTACGCTTTCGCGCTTTCGCGTCTGTCGGATCAAGATCTCCAGCACACGGTGTTCGGTGTCTTCCGCGCTGTCGCGCGTCCGTCCTACGACGATCTGGTGCGCGAGCAGAACGATTCGGCCCGTACTGGTCGTGCGGGTGATGGAAAGGCATTGCAGGAGTTGCTGACCGGCGGTGACACGTGGACGGTCACGAACTGACCGGGAGCGGGCCCAGGCGTCACAGCCTTCGAATTCAGGGCTAGACAATGCGCATGATTAGTATAAAGTGACTGCCATCACATCTCTTCACTCCTTGATCCTTCGTCGGTAGGAGCAGTAGCAATGTCGCTCAGGAACGAGATCGAAAACGCCCTCGCCCGGTACGCGCTCGCGTACGATGACGGCGATCTGGACGGCGTCGAAAGAACTTTCAGTGAAACCGCCGTGTTCACCATGCGTATCGGTGACGGCGACCTCGTGGGCCCGCTCAACGGCCGGGAAGAAATCATGGGCCTGTTCCGTGGTGCCCACGACTCCCAGACCGATCAGCGTCGGCACATCACCACCAACCTGCTGATCGACGAGCTCGACGAGAAGAACGTGCGTACCGTGTCGTACCTGTTCATCACGTCGGCGGAGAACGGTGCGCTCCGGGTCCTGACCACCGGCAAGTACGAGGACGAATGGACCAAGGCGGGCGGCGACTGGGTGCTGGCCAAGCGCCACATCGCACTCGATCTTCCCTACTGACCCGAACTTCGGAGACGTTGTCAATGACGATGAATCAGGGCCTCATCCCGGCCAAATGGGCTGCACTCACGCCGAACAAGATGGCGGTTTACGACGTGCCCAACGACCGGCGGATCAGCTTCGCCGACCTCGACGAACGGGTACGCCGGCTCGCGAACGGACTGCGTGCGCTCGGTCTCGAGAAGGGAGACCGCGTCGCCGTTCTCACCAAGAACAGCATCGAGTTCCAGGAACTGTTCTTCGCTGTCGGACGGGCCGGGCTCATCCTGCAGCCTCTCAACTGGCGCCTCGCCGACGCGGCCCTGCTCGAACTCGTCGCCGACGCCTCGCCACGGGTGCTCATCACCTCGAGTGAGTTCCGCTCCACCGCAGAAGAACTCACTCGGATAGCGAACTTCGATCACTGGCTCGAGTTCGGTGCGGGCGGTGCCGGCACGTACGAGGACATGCTCGCCGCGGCGAGCGCCGACGAGCCGATCTGGACGCCGACAATCGGCAACGACGATCCGTTCTTCATCCTCTACACCGGTGGGACGACGGGTCAATCCAAGGGAGCGTTGCACTCCCACACCAGCGCGGCCGCCGGGATGCTCAACCAGACCGTGGCCGAGCGGGTCGTCCCCTCGGACGTGTACATGCTCACCGGGCAGATGTACCACATCCCGGTCGTGCTCTCGATGAACTACATGAAGCACGGTTGCCCCGTCGTGCTGGTCAACTTCGAAGCCAAGCAGGCTCTCGAGATCATCGAGCAGGAAAAAGTCTCGGCTTTTCTCGGCATCACCACGATGCTCAACTGGATGATGGCCGTCGAGAACTTCGACAGCTACGACCTGTCCAGTCTGCGCAACATTCAGTACGGCGGCGGCCCGATGCCTTCCACGATCGTCCGGCAGGCCCTCGCCGCGTTCCCGTGCACACTCATCCAGGGTTACGGGCAGACCGAGGGCACGACCATGTCGTTCCTGTCGCAGGAGGACCACCTCGACGCGGCCAAGGGCATCAACGAGCACCGGCTCAAGTCGTGCGGCCGAGAGGGTTTCGGCACAACCATCCGCGTCGTCGACTTCGATGGCACGGAGGTGCCCCGCGACGGCAAGACGCCCGGCGAGATCGTCGTCCGCTCCGAGGCCAACATGCTCGGCTATTGGAACAAGCCCGAACTCACCGCGCAGACGCTGCGCGATGGTTGGATGTGGACCGGTGACGTGGGTGTGTGGGACGAGGATCGTTACATCTACATCGTCGACCGCGCCAAGGACATGATCATTTCGGGTGGTGAGAACATCTACAGCATCCAGGTCGAGGAAGCGATCGGCGCGCACCCCGCGGTGCTCGAATGCGCGGTGATCGGCGTCCCCGACGAGGAATGGGGCGAGGTGGTCAAGGCCGTCGTGGTGCTCAAACCCGGCCACACCGCCACCGAACAGGAGATCATCGACACCGCCAAGCGCAATCTGGCCTCGTACCAGAAGCCCCGGTCGGTGGACTTCGTCGACGCCCTACCCAAGGCTCCCACCGGCAAGATCATGAAACGCGATCTGCGGGCGCCCTATCTCGACGTGGCAGCCACCCGATGACAGTGGACACCGAACGCAGGACACCGACCGAGGCCGAACTCGAAGGCCTCGTCGGTACCCGCTTCCCCGGCGGCGACGCCACCCTCGAACCGTGGTGGGTGCACCTCGTGCTCGACAGCATGCTCGCCGATCCCGCGGACGGCGGCGCGCATCCCGTGCTGGTGTTCCTCGTCGCGACAGGGTCGATGGGCTGGAGCTGGGACGAGTTGTTCGCGCTGTTCGGAGCGTCCGACGCGGACGGCCCTATGGCAGGCGAGACCGAGACCGTGGTGCACCACCCGCTGCAGGTGGGCGGCACCTACCGGGTATCGGGTGAGATCGTGTCGGCGGTCCGCAAGGTGGGCCGCCGCACCGGTGTGTTCGACATCGTCGGATACCGGCTCGACCTGCACGACAGCGACGGCGCGCACTGTGCGTCGACCACCAATTCGATTGTTTTCCCCCGGCGGGGTGAAACTTCATGAGACCTACTGTCGGAGAGCAAATCCCAGGAAGGGTCATCGACGCCGTGGACCCCGCTCGCATGAGGACGCTTTCGGCGCTCATGCGAGATCCGAACCCTATCCACTTCGACCGGTCCGCGGCGAGCACGCTCGGCCTCGGTGACCGGACCGTCAACCAGGGACCGAGCAACATCGCCTATGTGGTGTCGATGCTCGGCAGCTGGGCGGGTGGGGCAGACCGCGTCACCGGATACCGTTTCCGATTCCTCGGCAACGTCTTCGAAGGAGACCGGTTGCAGGCTTCCGGCACGGTCACGGCCGTGGAAGAAACCGCCGGGGGACTCGTCGTGCGGTGCGAACTCGCGCTCGATGTCGTGGACGGCGCCCGGGTTCTGGAAGGTACGGGGACGGTCCATCTCCCCGCGGATCACTGATCGCAGACAGGCATTCTACCTAGGAGGACAGCATGGCCGGACGTGTAGCAGGCAAGGTCGTGTTCATCACCGGAGCAGCGCGCGGTCAGGGGCGCTCTCATGCGGTGCGTCTCGCAGAAGAGGGCGCCGACATCATCGCCGTCGACATCTGCCAGAACATCGACTCGGTGACCCCGTACTACGATCTTGCGTCCGAAGCGGACCTCGACGAAACGGTGCGTCTGGTCGAGGGACTCGGCCGGCGCATCATCGCGCACAAGGTCGACGTCCGCGACCGCGCCGGTTTGCAGAAGGCGCTCGACGACGGAATCTCTCAGCTCGGTGGCGTCGACATCGTCGTCGCGAACGCCGGGATCGCGACCTACGGTTTGTCGTGGGAGCTCAGCGAAGAGCAGTGGCGCGACATGATCGACGTCAACCTCACCGGTGTCTACAACACCGCCGCGGTCGCGATTCCCAGAATGATCGAAGCCGGGCGCGGCGGGTCGATCATGTTCATCAGCTCGATCGGCGGACTCAAGGGCGTCCAGCAGGTGGGGCACTACGTTGCCGCGAAGCACGGCATCGTCGGACTGATGCGCACGATGGCGAACGAACTGGGACCGCACAGCATCCGGGTCAATACCATCCACCCCACCAACGTCGACACGACGATGATCCAGAATCCGGGAACCTACGGCATGTTCTCGCCCGGCGACCCCGAGCCGAGCCAGGAGAAGGCGATGCCGGGCTTCATGTCGCTCAACACCCTGCCCATTCCGTGGGTCGATCCGGTCGACATCAGCAATGCCGTCTTGTTCCTCGGCAGCGAGGAAGCACGGTACGTCACGGGTGTCGCCTTCCCGGTCGACGCCGGCGCCTACGTGAAGTAGCTCGACCATGGCCGTCGGAATCGACGACAACGAGGATCTGCGGTCGCTGCACGCCGATCCGCAGACTCGGCACCAGCTCCTCGCGTCGCAGAGCGAATGCACGTTCGCGTTCGCGACGGAGGAGGGTTGGCCGGCCGGCGTCGTGATGAGCTATTTGTTCCACGATGGAATCTTCTGGCTCACCGCGGCGGCCGGCCGCGCGCATGTGCGTGCCGCACAGCGTGATCCGCGGGTGACCCTCGTCGTGTCGAATGCCGGCACGGACCTACCGGGCCGCAGGATGCTCGCCGTCAGGGGCCGCGTCACCGTCCACACCGATGACTGCACCAAGCAGTGGTTCTATCCGGCGTTCGCGCAGCGTCACGCCCCGGACAATTCCGAAGCGTTCCAGCAGTTGCTGGACAGTCCCAATCGTGTCGTCCTCGAAGTGCGTCCGGTGCGGATCGCCGTCAGTCACGACTCGACGAAGATGCCCGGTGACGGCCGTGGCGGCGGGATGGGACCTCGACCGACCAGAAAGTGATCGCCATGTCTGCGGACCAGAAATCCGATTATTCACATTTGCTGTCCCCGTTCCGAATCGGGCCGATGGAGTTGAAGAACCGCGTGGTGCTTCCGCCGCACGCGTCCGCGATCGGCAACATCTTCGGTACCGACGAGGAAGCCGAGCGGAACCTTGCCTACTACGTGTCGCGGGCACGGGGTGGTGCTGCGTGGTTCGACAGTCTCAGTGCGTGGGTGCCCAACACGGGTGTGATCCCCGGATTCGAACCGACCGGTGTCGGCGCGACCGTGCAGGGGCACTACAGCCTGCCGTTCTTCGTCGAACGGGTGCAAGCGTATTCGGATGCGCTGCACGCCGAGGGCGCGGTGGTCACCGGCCAGATGGTGCACCAGGGTGGCATGCCGCACGGGGCCTCACCGGTACTCAGCGCACCGGTCTTCAACACCGTGCCGCATCAGTTGAACCGTGAGGAGATCGCGCACTTCGTGGGGCAGTACGAGTTCTGCGCACGCCAGGCCCAGGCGGCCCGGCTCGACGGTGTCGAGCTCCACATGAACCACGACGACCTTCTCGAGTACTTCCTGTCACCGCTGACCAACAGGCGTGACGACGAGTACGGCGGGTCGATCGAGAACCGCTGCCGGTTCCCCGTCGAGGTGCTTCGGGCGATCCGCGACGTCACCGGCTCGTCGATGGTGATCGGTATCCGCCTGAACCTGCGTGAGGAGGTGCCCGGCGGGTACGACATCAACGGCGCGATCGAGATAGCGCAGTACCTCGAAAGCACCGGTCTGGTCGATTACTTCCACGGAGTCGTCGGAAGTCCATGGGGCAACCCGTCCTACATCCAGCCGCATTTCTTCGAGGCAGGACAGTGGGCCGAGCTCGCCGGGCAGTTCAAGCGCGCGATCTCGCTTCCAGTGGTGCATACGGGGCGAATCAACCATCCCGACGTCGCCGAACGGATTCTCGCAGCGGGTCACGCCGATGTCGTCGGCATGGCACGTGCGCACATCGCCGAGTCGGACATCATCGAGAAGACCCGCACCGGTCGAGTCGACGAGATCCGTCCTTGTGTGGGCGGCAACGAGTGCATCAGCCGCCGCTATGTGGAAGGCCTGCCTTTCGGCTGCGCTGTCAACCCCGCCACGAGTAACGAGGTCGACGGACCGTGGCCGACGGTGACCGATCCGAAGCGTGTCCTGGTGGTCGGTGGCGGCCCAGCCGGTATGGAGTTTGCGGCACTGGCCAGGGAGAAGGGACACGACGTCGAACTGTGGGAGTCGTCGGACACGCTCGGTGGACAGTTGCGCACCGCCATCAACGCCCCCACCTACGACATGTTCGAGAAGTACCTGACATGGCAGCAGCGCCGGCTCGACCGCACCGGGGTCAAGATCGCCTACGGCCACACCGCGACACAGGCCGAGATCGAGAAGGCGGGCTTCGACGTCGTCGCGGTCGCGACCGGCTCGACTCGACGTACCCCCGATATCCCGGGTGTCTACGGTGACAACGTCGCCGTCATTCGCGACGTCCTCACGGGCGAGGTGCAGGTGGGCAAGCGCGTGCTGATCGTCGCACAGGACGATCACATGCCGCCGCTCTCCCTCGCCGACTATCTCACCGAGCGCGGCGCCGAAGTCACCATCGTGTACGCGACGCAGGTGGCCGGTCAGCTGCTGGGTCGCTACATCGTCGGTGGCATTCTCGGCCGCCTGGACGAGAAGGGTGTGCAGTACCGGTTCATGGAGGACGTCGTCGAGATCACCGCGACCGGTGTGATCACCCGCAATGTGTACTCGGGCCGCACCTACGAGGTGGACGGGTTCGACAACGTCGTCCTCGCGTGCGGTGGCGTCGGCGACGCCGGCCTGTACGAGAGCCTGAAGAACGGGCCTGCTGCTGCGGACGGTCGCGAGGTGCACATCCTCGGTGACGCGTACGCGCCGCGCCGCCTGGTGTTCGCCACTCGCCAGGCGTACGCACTCGCCAAACTCGTCTGACATTTATCCACGTAGGAGGGGTGCAGGGCGCAATCCCAGC
>NZ_JAUZMZ010000201.1:0-7856 GCF_036327435.1 Rhodococcus chondri
CTGTACACCTCCTGCGGGGTGCCGAGCTGAGCGATCCGGCCGTCGAGCATGACCGCCACGTGGTCGGCGATGGCCAGCGCCTCCGCCTGATCGTGGGTGACCAGCACCGCGGCGACAGCCTGCTCGCGCAGCAACGCTCGCACGTCGGCGCGCAGACTCGACCGCAGGCCCGCATCGAGGGCACTGAACGGTTCGTCGAGCAGCACCACGGACGGTCGGGGCGCCAGCGCACGGGCCAGCGCGACCCGTTGCTGCTGGCCGCCGGAGAGCTGGCTCGGCTTGCGATCCCCCGTCCCGGACAGACCGACGAGCTCGAGCAGTTCGTCGACACGACCGCGGCGCTCGTCGCGCCGGCTTCGACGCGCAGTGAGAGAAGGTCGCACCAATCCGTAGCCGATGTTGCGAGCCACATTCAGGTGGGGAAACAGTGCACCCTCCTGCGGCACCAGCCCCACACCACGCCGCTCGGGAGGCAGATCGGTGACGGGTTTGCCGTCCACGACGACGCGGCCCGCCGACGCCGGATGCAGGCCGGCCACCACGCGCAGCAGCGTGGTCTTCCCTCCCCCGGACGGCCCGAGAACCGCAAGCAACTCGCCGCGGGGCACCGCGACGGACACATCGGTGACGACCTCGTTGCGGCCGTAGCGGGCGCACACCTTGTCGACGGTCAGTCCGGTCACTCTTCACCTCCGGTTTCTGCGAGGACCCGGCCCCGCAGCAGTCGACCCAGAATCAGCGACGGCAACGCCGCGATGAGCACCAAAATCACCGCGTACGGCGCGGCCGAGCCGTACGCGAGCGTCTCCGTGTGTTTCCACATGCCGGTAGCGAGGGTGTCGCGGCCGATGGGGACGAGCAGCAACGTCGCGGGCAGTTCCTTCGCGATGGTGAGAAATGCCAGCGCGGCACCGGCGACGACGCCGGGGGCAGCCAGCGGGATCGTCACCCGCAGACCGGTGAGCAGTCGCCCGCTGCCCAGGGTCGCCGAGGCGTCCTCGAGTCCGCGCGGCACGCCTCGGACCGCGGCATGGATCGAACCGACCGCAAGGGGAAGAAACAACACCGCATAGGCGATCAGCAGCATCGGTGTCTGCTGATACCACTGCGGGAGCAGCCGGATCCCGAAGAACACGAGTGCAAGACCCACGGTGATGCCGGGCAGGGCGAATCCGATGTAGGCGGCGCTCTCGGTGAAGCGCGACAGCGGCGACCCGGACCGCGCGGCGTATACGCCGACCGGTACGGCGAGGACCGTGGTCAGCAGCGCACCGAGCGCTGCCACCCACAGCGTGTAGGTGGTGGCCGTCCAGATGCCGGACCAGTCCACCGCGACCTGCTGCGACCGCCACAGCCAACGGGCGAGACCGGCCACCGGAACCCCCACACTCACGGTGAGCACCGCGACCAGAAAGGCGAGCGCCGGCCACTTCTGCGCGCCGAGCGCCACAGACTCCGGCGTGCGCGCGGCACCCGATCCGACGCGCGCGGTGGCGCCCCGGCGCACGCCGCGTTCGGCCACGGTCAGCGCGATGGCGAGCACGACGAGGACGAGGCCGAATACCGCAGCGGGCGTGCGGTCGAGCAAGCCGCGATAGCTGCCGTAGATGGCGAGAGTGAACGCCTCGTAGCGCATCAGGGCGACCGCGCCGAAGTCGCTGAGCGTGTACAGCGCCACCAGCAGTCCACCGGCGGCCGCGGTGGGCCACACCTGCCGCAAGGTGACGGTCAGGGTCGTGCGCACACGGCCGCGCCCCAACGTGCGGGCCACCTCTTCGAGTCCGGGATCGGCCGACGCGAGTGCTGCGGCCACCGGCAGATAGACGTACGGGAACGACGCACACGTGAGCACCAGCGCTGCGCCCACGAATCCTTCGAGGGCGGGGAACTGCGCGATCCATACGAAACCCGACACGTACGACGGGATGGCCAGCGGCACGCTCAGCGCGAGCGCGAACCAGCCTCGACCGGGCAGATCGGTGCGGGTGGTGAGCCAGGCCGCGGCTAGACCGAGGACGAGGCACGCCACCGTGACGGTCACGGCGAGAATGCCGCTGCGCCATACCAGATCGAGGGTGCGCGTCCGGAAGATCAGTGACCACACCCGGTCGGGTCCGTCGGCGTACGCGCGTGTCACCAGGTGCATGACCGGGGCGAGCGCGAAGACGGCGACACCCAGCGCAGCGAGAGCGAGGATCGGCCGGCTGCGCCGGGTGCCGGCGCGCCTGGCAGAAAGCGTGATCAGATGAATCCCAGTTCCTGTAGAAGTGCCTGGGTCTGATCGAGCGAGGCAAGTTCGGCAAGGTCGATGTCGGCGGTGCCGACTTCGTTCAGCGGACGCAGTTCGTCCTTGGTTTGCACGCCGTCGACGACCGGGTACTCGGAGGTCTCGTCGGCGAAGTAGGCCTGCGACTCGGGCGAGAGCAGGGCAGCGACGAACTGCTCGGCCTGTTCGGTCCGGTCGGTGGTGGCGAGGACACCGGCGCCGGCGATGTTCACGAGCGCGCCCGGATCACCGGGGGCGAAGTAGTGGATCTGCACGGCGAGGTTCTCGGCGCCCCGTTCCTCGGCGAGCCCGTACCAGTAGTAGTGGTTGGTCAAACCGAGGGTCGCCTGACCGCTGTCGACGCCTTCCATGAGCGGGCCGTTGCCCTCGAAGGCGATGGGGTCGTTCGCCTTGAACGCCTCGAGCCACTGACGGGCACCGTCTTCGCCGCGGGCCACGCGCAGCGCGGTGACGAACGACTGGAAGGACGCGTTGGTGGGCGCGAATCCCACCTGTCCCTTCCACTTCGGATCCAGCAGGCCGTCGATCCCGGTGGGGAGGGCCTGCGGCTGAACCTTGTCGTCGTTGTAGACCAGCACGCGGGCCCGGGCGGACGTGGCGACCCAGCCGCCGTCGGTGGCCCGGTACTTCTCGGGAACCAGGTCCGTCACGGCCGCGGGCAGCGGGGAGAGCATTCCCGCCTGGTCGAGGATGGCGAGCGCCCCCGCGTCCTGGCTGAACACGACGTCCGCCGGCGATGCATCGCCTTCTTCGATGAGTTTGCCGGTGATTTCCGGTGTGCCGCCGTAGACGACGTCGATCGGGAAGCCGAGCGTGCCTTCGAGTTGCTCGATCAGCGGGGCCACGAGATTTTCGCTGCGGCCGGAGTAGAGGGTGAGCGCGTCACCGCTCGGGGCCTCCGACGCCTGCTCGTCCGAACCGCCGTCACTGGAACACGCCGCAAGAGCCGCGGCCAGCGTTCCCGCCATCAGTACGGCGCCGAGCCTGCGTCGAAAGTTCATGGATCCTCCTGCGATGAGTGGGCCCACAAAGAGTACAGCTTGGGCAGCCTAAGCTCAGTAAGCCGGGGGTCCGGACGTCATCCGGCGCCGAGCGCCAGGTTCGTCATCACTCGCACACCCACGGGAAGCGCACGCTCGTCGAGGTCGAATGTCGGTTGGTGGATATCGAGTTCCGGACCGATGCCCGGCCACACGCCGAGCCGGCCCATCGCCCCGGGAACGCGTTCGAGATACCACGAGAAATCTTCACCGCCACCGGATTGCGGCGTGTCGGCCAGAACGTCGGGGCCCGCCGAGCGGATGGCGTCCTCGAATATCCGGGCCGAGGTCTCGTCGTTGACGACGGGCGGGACACCGCGCCGGTACTCGAGTTCGTAGCTCACCCCGGTGGGTGCGAGCAGCCCGTGCACGATTTCGCGGACCATGGGTTCGAGCAGTTCCCATGTTTCGTGGTCGCCGGTGCGGACGGTCCCTGCGAGCATCCCGGTGCGGGGAATCGCGTTCGGGGCCTTACCTGCGCTGACCATGCCCCACACCATGACGGTGCCGGTGCGCGGATCGATCCGTCGGCTCAGCATTCCGGGAAGACCCGTGATCACGGTGCCCAGCCCGTACACGAGGTCGCCCGTCAGGTGGGGGCGGGACGTGTGCCCGCCCGGTGAGTCGAGCACGATTTCGATGTGGTCCGCGGCCGAGGTGATCGCTCCGACCCGCATGCCCACCTTGCCGACCTCGAGCCGCGGGTCGCAGTGCAGCGCGAAGATACGCGATACCCCGTCGAGACCGCCGGCGGCAACGACGTCGAGGGCCCCGCCGGGCATCACTTCCTCGGCGGCTTGGAACACCAGCCGCACCCCCACGGGTAACTCGGGCACCGTGGCCAGCGCCAACCCGGCGCCGAGCAGCACGGTGGTGTGCGCGTCGTGCCCGCACGCGTGCGATACGCCCGGCACCGTCGACGCGAACGGGAGTCCGGTCAGCTCCTGCATGGGGAGCGCGTCCATGTCGGCACGCAATGCCACGCGGGGGCCGCTGGTCGGCCCCAGGTCGCAGATCAGTCCGGTACCGCGGGGCAATACCTTCGGCGCGAGCCCCGCGGCGGTGAGCTTCGCGGCGACGAACTCGGTGGTGGCGTACTCCTGCCGGGCGAGCTCGGGATTGGCGTGAATGTGCCGGCGCCACGCCGTCAGGTCGTCGGTGTGTTCCCCGAGCCACTTCTCCACGTACGGGTTCATCGGCGTTCCACCCCTTCGAGCAGGCGTGCACGCTGATCCGCGTCACGCGCTGCACGCGCAGCGGTGGCGACCAGTGCACGGGCACCGTCGAGAATCGCACGGTCCGCCGATTCGGTGATGCACGCGGCGGCGAAGGCCTCCTGGTGCGTGACCGCTCCCCCGGAGTCGAGGCCGATGACAGGGTGGATGCCCGGCACCACGTTCGTCACGTTTCCCATGTCGGTGCTGCCCAGGGGGCGCAATCCTTCCTCTTCGACGGGCACCGGTACACGCCCGAGTGCGATGATCTCCTCACGATATGCCTGTACCAGCCACGGGTCCGGTGTGAGCTCGGTGTAGGTGGGCGAAACCGTACGGATCCGGTGCGTGCACCCGGTGGCGAGCGCACCCGCGGCGAAACAGTTGTCGGCCCGCTCGGTGAGATCCAGGAGGGACTCGGCACTGGTGGCACGCAGGTAATACAGCAGTTCGGTGTGACTGGGCACGATATTCGGCGCGGTACCCCCGTTGCCGACGATGCCGTGGAGCTGCTGGCCCGGCAGCAGGTGCTGACGCAGCAGCCCCACCGCGACCTGCGCGACAGTCGCGGCATCGGCGGCGTTGCGGCCGTATTCGGGAGCCGCCGAGGCGTGTGCCTCACGACCGGTATAGGTGACGGCGATGTCGGCGAGCGCGAGCGACGTGGCGCCCGTGATGTCGAACGGTCCGGGATGCACCATCAACGCCGCTCCGACGTCGTCGAACACGCCGCGTCGGAGCATGAGCACCTTGCCCCCACCGGTTTCCTCCGCGGGGGTGCCGATCACCCGGACGGTGACACCGAGCTCGTCGGCCCTCTGGGCGAGCCCGATCCCGGCACCGACCGCGGCGGCGGCAATGATGTTGTGCCCGCAGGCATGTCCGATGCCGGGCAGCGCGTCGTATTCGGCACAGAATGCGATGACGAGGTCGCCGCTGCCGAAGCGGGCGTCGAACGCGGTAGGAAGATCCGCGATGCCCGTGCGCACCTCGAATCCGGCACCGCGGAGCATCTCGACAATCTTCGCGGCGCTGAGGTACTCCTCGAAGGCGAGTTCCGGCTCGGCATGGAGCGAATGCGACAGTGCGATCAGCGCATCGGAGGCAGCCTCGATCGCGCTGTCGGATTCGGTCGTCACGCACTCCAGTCTGTCATGTCCGGCACTGCCGCAGAGCGCAGGTCTTTCCCTCGCGTCGGCCGGATCAGCCCAACCGGAAATTGGACTCGTCGGTCCTCGTTTCGAGCGCGGCGATCAGCGGGGTGTGCAGGCTCCGCTTGATGCCCGCCAGGTTCGGACCGCGGGTGGAGGTGAGAGCCGCGGCCCGCTCGATGGCCGACGCCAGGACGGTGTCGGACTCGGCGACCTGTTCGACGATGCCGGCGGCCACGGCGTCGGAACCACTGAACCGCCGACCCGTGGTCATCGCCTCGACCGCAGTCTGGATCGGCAGGCGCGAGCGGATCAGCGCGGACATGCCCACGGTGAACGGCATGTTCAGGTGGACCTCGGGCAGCGACCAGAAACCCCGGTCGTCACGCATGACCCGGAAATCGTGTGTCAGCGCGAGCATGGCGCCGGCACCGAACGCGTGACCCTGCACCGCCGCCACCGTCGCGGCAGGGAAGGTGAGCATCCGCACGTACAGCGCATGCACACGGTCGAGATAGCCGCGCAGTTCGCCGAGGTTCGCGAAGATCCAGTCGGTGTCGAGACCGTTGCTCCAGAACTTTCCGGTGGCGGCGGTGACGAGTGCCGCCGGTCCCTCGTGGGCTTCTACTTCGTCGAGCAGGGCGTTCACGGACTCGATCCAGTCCGGATGGAAGCGGTTCTCGTTCACGTCCTCGTCGCGGTTGCCGAGGTACAGAACGAAGACGTCGCCGTCACGGTCGAGATAAGGCATGACGTCAGAGTAACCCCACTCCTTACCCAGGAGTAACAACGCGGTTGCCGTTAGGGTCTGACCCCATGGGAGCTACCGACGACGTCCTCGACCCCGCCGCCGAAGCCGGTGCGGCCGCTGCCGTGCTCGCCGAGCGCACCGGCATCGCCTCCCACCCGGTCGCCGTGGTCCTCGGCTCGGGATGGCGCGCCGCGGTCGACCGGTTCGGCGCGCCCACCGCGAGCATCCCGATGAGCGAACTGCCCGGCTTCGCTCCCCCGACGGCTGCCGGTCACCCCGGCACCATCCACTCGGTGCGCGCCGGGGACAACGCGGTGCTGCTGCTCGCGGGCCGCACGCACGCATACGAGGGGCACGACCTGCGCCGCGTGGTGCACCCGATCCGCACCGCGGTCGCCGCCGGCGCCCGCACCGTGATCCTCACCAACGCCGCCGGCGGCATCGACCCCGAGTTCGCCGTAGGGCAGCCGGTTCTCATCTCCGATCATCTCAACCTGACGGGACGCTCCCCCCTTGTCGGCGCGCAGTTCGTCGACCTCGTCGACGCGTACTCCGCCGAATTGCGCACACTCGCCCGGGAAATCGACCCGACCCTGCCCGACGGCGTCTACGCCGGACTACCCGGGCCGCACTACGAAACCCCCGCCGAGATCCGCATGCTGCGCACCCTCGGCGCCGACCTCGTCGGCATGTCGACCGTGCACGAGACCATCGCCGCCCGCGCCGCCGGCGCCCGGGTGCTCGGCCTGTCGCTCGTGACCAACGCGGCCGCCGGCATCACCGGCGAGCACCTCGACCACACCGAGGTCCTCGCCGCCGGCCGGCACGCGGCAACCCGGATGGGTGATCTCCTGCGCGAACTCGCGAGCCGGCTGTGACACTCCGCTTCGGAACCGCGGGCCTGCGCGGCCCGGTCGGCGAGGGCCCCGGCTGCATGAACGTGCCCGTCGTCGTGCGAACCACCGCAGGCCTGGCCGCCTGGCTGATCGAACAGGGTTCGGGGGGCGGCACGGTCGTCGTCGGCCGCGACGCCCGCACCGGCTCGGCCGAATTCTTCGACGCCGCCGCCGAGGTACTCGCCGCCGCGGGCTTCGACGTCGTCGCGCTGCCCCGTCCGTTGCCGACTCCCGTGACCGCGTACGCGGTCCGTGCGCTCGACGCGGTCGCCGGGGTGCAGATCACCGCCTCGCACAATCCCGCAGCCGACAACGGCTACAAGGTCTACCTCGCGGGTGGGGCACAACTCGTCTCACCCGCAGATCGCGAGATCGAAGCTGCGATCGACGCGGCTCCCCCGGCCGCGGACGTGCCGCGCGCACCCGTATCCGCCTCTGGCGGCGAACTCGTCGACCGGTACCTCGAGCGGGTGGCGTCGCTGCCCCGTTCGACGTACCGGAATCTCCGGAGCGCATT
>NZ_JAUZMZ010000202.1:0-7843 GCF_036327435.1 Rhodococcus chondri
GTGCCGGCGCACGTCCGTGATCATCGCCTCGGCGGCGGCGTCTGCGTCGGCCTGGTTCTCGCCGTCGATCCGAACCATCAGCCAGGCGCGACCGTCGGGCAGCAGCCGCAGGGCGTTCTCGGCGAGACGTCGGCTGTGTTCGAGTTGCACCAGCCGGTGGTCGATACCTTCCAAGGCCGCCGGATGATGCGGGAGTACCAGTGGCACGGCGTCGGCGGCCGCGGTGATGTCGTCGAAACCGAGCAGCACGAGCGCCTCGGCAGCGGGCCGGCGTACGAGTTGCAGTTCGGCGCGCAGCACGGTGACCAGGGTGCTTTCGCTGCCGACGAGCAGCTGGGCGAGATCGAAGTTTTTCTCCGGGAGCAGCGAGTCGAGGTTGTATCCCGAGACCCGCCGCGGAATGTCGGGATATCGGTCACGGATGTCCTCGGCGTAGCGGTCGCGCAGCGCGCGGAGACCGTGGTAGATCTCGCCCCTGCGGCCTCCCTCGCGCACGGCGTGATCGAATTTCTCGTCGTCGGCGGCCTGGACCCACATGCGCAGCCCGTCGTAGGTCGATACTTCGAGACGACGGACCGAGTCGACCATCTTGCCGTACGCCTGGGCGGTCGACCCACACGAGTTGTTGCCGATCATCCCTCCGATCGTGCAGCTGACGTGGGTGGACGGTTTGGGGCCGACCATCCAGCCGGATGACGCCAGCGCGTCGTTGAGATCGTCGAGTTTGATTCCCGGTTCCACCACTGCGGTGCCGGCCCTGTCGTCCACCGACAGCACGCGGGTGCAGTATTTGCTCCAATCGAGTACGACCGCGACGTTGCAGCACTGGCCCGCCAGGCTGGTGCCCCCGCCGCGAGAGAGGATCGGTACGTCGAATTCGCGGCACACGTCCACAGCGTCGGCTGCCGCCTCGGGTGTGCGGGGCACCACCACCCCGATCGGCACCTGCCGGTAATTGGATGCGTCGGTGGAGTACGCGGCCCGCGATCCTGCGTCGAACCGCACCTCCCCGTCGACGCGGTCCCGCAACCGGGCGGCGAGGGTGTCGAACAGCAGACCCGTGGTGTGGGGCGGACCCGGATTTTCGAGTGCGGTCACTTCTCACTCGCCTTTCTGTGTGCCCGGCGCTTACCGGACCCGGTAGCGGTCGAGATCCGGAGTGCGGACGGTCAGCCCGTGCCCCGGTGCACTGTCGTCCGGATGCAGTACACCGCCGGTCGGATCGAGAGCGCCGTCGAAGCACATCGACTCGATTCGGACATGGTCGTGGAACCACTCGAGGTGACGAAGGTTCGCGGTGGCGGCGGCCACATGGACGTGGAGGTGCGGAGCACAGTGCCCGGACAGTTCGAGTCCGTGGGCCGCGGCCACGGCGGCGATGCGCAGCCACTCGGTGATGCCGCCGCAACGGGAGACATCGGCCTGTAGGCAGTCGACGGCACCGGCGGTGCACATGCGGTGAAAGTAGGTCAGGTCGTACCCGTACTCGCCGGCGGTGACGTCGGCTCGGACCGCATGGCGCACTTGACGCAGACCGGCGAGGTCGTCGGAGGAGACCGGTTCCTCGAACCAGACGATGTCGTAGTCTGCGGCGGCCCCCATCATGCGGATCGCCTGTTTGGCGGTGTAGCCGCCGTTGGCGTCGACGAACAACTCCGTCTGCTCGCCCACCGCGGCCCGGGCCTGCCCGATGCGGTCGAGGTCCCGGTCGGGACGACTGCCCCAACTCTCGGCGATCTTGATCTTCACCCGGGGTATGCCCTCACCGTCGGTCCAATGTGAGAGTTGCCGTTCGAGTCGGGCGCGGTCGTAGGTGGTGAACCCACCGCTTCCGTAGACCGGCACGTGGTCACGGACGGCGCCGAGCAGCCGGTGCAGCGGCACCGACAACAGGCGGGCCTTGAGATCCCACAGGGCCACATCGACCGCGGACAGGGCGCACGCGGCGATACCCGCACGGCCGGCGTTGCGCAGCGCGCGGACCATCGCCTCGTGCGCGCCGGTCACGTCCTCTTCGCGACGTCCGACGACGGTGGGGGCGAGCAGGTCGGTGACGACAGCTGCGCAGGCGGCCGGGCCGTAGGTCCACCCGATGCCGACGCAGTCGCCGGCCCGGGCGCGCACCAACACCATGGTCGTGCTGTCCCAGGCGAGGGTGCCGTCCGCTTCGGGGGCGTCGGTGGGGATCGTGTACGCCTCGACGGTGAGGTCCGTGACGGTCATGGCGATGTTCGCGGTCGGCCGTCAGTTGCTCTGGTGCGGCATGAATTCCTGGGCCTTGGTTGTGATGCCTTCCTTGACGAAGTCCCAGCGATCCTCGTCCCCACCGAGCACCGCGGCCGTGGTTGCCTTGAACTGCTCCCAGGTGGCGTGCGGCGGGATGGGCGGCATGTTGGGATCGGTGTGCACATCGAGGACCGTGGGCCGGTCCGCCGACAATGCGGTGTCCCAGGCCGTGCTCAGGCTCTCCGGGTCGGTGACGGTGAGGGACTGCAGGCCGAGGCTCGACGCGAACGCCGCGTAGTCCACGTCCGGAAGCGTTTGGGACTCGACGAATTTCGGGGCACCGGCCATTGCCCGCATTTCCCAGGTGACCTGGTTGAGGTCGTTGTTGTGCAGGACCGCGACGATCAGCCGGGGATCGCGCCAGCGCTGCCAGTAGTGCTTGATCGTGATCAGCTCGGCCATCCCGTTCATCTGCATCGCACCGTCGCCGGCAAAGACGATCACCGGCCGGTCGGGGTGGCCGAACTTGGCGCCGATACCGTACGGCACCCCGGGACCCATCGTCGCCAGCGTGCCGGACAGCGACCCGCGCATCCGGCCACGGAAACGCAACTGCCGAGCATACCAATTGGCGGACGACCCAGAATCCGCGGTGACGATCGCATCGTCGGGCAGCCGCGGGGACAACTCGGCGAACAACCGCAACGGATTGACCGGCTCGGCCGGCACCGCGGCCTCTATTTCCATCGTTTCCCACCACCGGGCGACGTTCGCTTCGATCTTCCGACGCCAGGTTCTGTCTTCCTTGCGCCGTAGGTGCGGAATCAGCGCCCGCAGCGCGGTGCGGGCGTCGGCGACCAGATTGACCTCGTTGGGATAGCGCATGCCGATGAGCCGGCCGTCGATATCGATCTGCACCCCGCGGGCCTGCCCGAAGTCGGGCAGGAACTGGGTGTACGGGAAACTCGAACCGATCGTGAGCAGGGTGTCGCACTCGCGCATCAGCTCGTAGCTGGGCCGGGTACCGAGCAGGCCGATGGAGCCGGTGACCCACGGCAGCGCGTCGGACAGTACGTCCTTGCCCAGCAAGGCCTTCGCGGCCCCGGCTCCGAGCAGTTCGGCGACCTGCGCGATCTCCTCGGAGGCCCCGCGGGCGCCGTTGCCGACCAGCAGCGCGACCCGCTCGCCGCGGTTGAGGATCTCGGCGGCGCGGGCGATCGCCTCGTCGTCCGGGGCGACGGTGGGCCAGTCGACGCCGAAGCTCGACGGGACCATCTTGAATTCGTGCGTCGGCGGCGTGTAGTCGAGTTCTTGCACGTCTGCCGGCACGATCAGCGCCGTGGGAGCGCGCTGGGTCAGCGCGACCCGGATCGCGCGGTCGAGGACATTGGGCAGCTGTTCGGGCACGGTGACCATCTGCACGTAGTCGCTCGCGACGTCCTTGTAGAGGCTGAGCAGGTCGACCTCCTGCTGATAGGACCCGCCCATCGCCGTGCGGTTGGTCTGTCCGACGATCGCCACGATCGGGACGTGGTCGAGCTTGGCGTCGTACAGGCCGTTGAGCAGGTGGATCGCACCGGGTCCCGAGGTGGCCATGCAAACACCGACGCGACCGGTGAACTTCGCATAGCCGACCGCTTCGAACGCACTCATCTCCTCGTGCCGCGACTGCACGAACTGCGGGGGGTCGTTTGCTCTGCCCCAGGCCGCGAGGAGTGCGTTGATGCCGTCGCCGGCGTAAGCGAACACATGTTCCACTCCCCAGGTGCGCAGTCGCTCGAGCAGATAGTCGGCTACCGTTCCGCTGGCCATCGGACCTCTCCCCTACCGATCGAGAGTCGAATGCAGGGATGGGATCGAGCGCAGCCGCCACGCCGCCGCAGAATCGTCCGGAGGTGTGGTGACTCGGTTACCGGAGCCACCACCGTTCTGCGGCGGCGGGCTCGGGGCGATCAGCTCCACGATCTGCCTGATCGGTCCTCTCCCGACTTTCTATTCTCCGCGCAATGATTGCCGTGGCGCAAGGGTTGCGCGAAAACGAGTATTCGAGAATATCGGGGGTCAGCGGATGAGAGGCCAGAGCAGCGTCAGGGCGTCGCCGTCCACCGGCTCACCGGCGGTGGCGGCGAAGCGTCGCAATGCCACGGCCAGAGCATCGCGGTCCTCGGACTCCATCCGCGCCAACACCGCGGCGATCGCCCGGCGGCGATGGCTGCTCACCGTCTCGACGAGCGCCGCGCCGGCCTGGGTCAAGGTCAGATGGACATTCCGGCGGTCCGCCGGAGAATCACGCCGATCCAGCAATCCTGCTTTCATCAACCGATCGACCGCACGACTGGCGTTGGACGGGTTGACTTCCAGCGTCTCGGCCACCGCGGCCAGATTGACCGGACCGTGGGTGCCGATGAGCACCAGGATCCGCAACTGCGGCATGGTCACGGTGTCCTCGACCTCGGCGACGGACGCTGCGGCGATCCCGACCAGGGCGCGCGAGGCCCACATCACCGCATCGACTTGCGCCTCGAACTCGCGGGTGTGGCCGCGGGGCCGCCGTGGCGTGTTCACGAACTCATCTTCTACCCACCGTTGCGTCGACACAACCATTGCGCGGCGGTCCGTATTGCTCGGCGCCGGGCAGCACGATCACCGCGCGAGATCGGGCGCCGGTGCCGGCGAGCACATCGGCCCGTGGGCGTACCCGATCGAGCCCGACCGACCGTCGTGCCGTTTCCCCGTCTCGGAACCGGGTAACCACGAGCGACCGTGGCAGGAGTAACCATGCAGGCGGACCAGGTCCTCGCTCGGTACGATCACAGGTCGACGCGGTGTTGACGGCGCTGTGGTACGGCCTGGGTACCGCAGTACCGCTGTTCATCGGCGCGGTGATCGGATTGCGATACGACCTGCCCCGCCCGGTACTGGCCGCGTTGATGGCATTCGGAGCCGGCGCCATGGTCGCCGCGGTCTCGACCGAGTTGTTCGCCCCCGCCTTCGCTGATCAGGGACTGTGGGCTGCCGGCGGGACGTTGCTGCTCGGCGCGGTGGTCTACGTCGGTGCCGATCACCTGGTCGAGAACAAGCTCGGCCCCGCGGCGTTGGGCTGGGCGCTGATGCTCGGGGCCTTGCTCGACGGAATCCCGGAGAACGCCGCCCTCGGCACCACGCTCGCCGAATCGAGCGCCGGGGGGTTGGTGCTGCTGGTGGCCGTGGCCGTGGGCAACGTGCCCGAGGCGGTGGCCGGTGCGGCGTCCATGCGGGCGACTTTTCCGCACCGCAGGGCGCTGGCGATCTGGGGCGCCACCGCAGTGTTGCTGGTGCTGGTGGTCATCGCCGCCACCGCCTACGCCGATTCCCTGCCACCGGCGGGAATTTCGCTGATCCAGGCATTCGCCGGAGGCGCCACCATCGCGGTGATGTCCGACTCGTTGATGCCCGAGGCCTACCGGGAAGGCGGCTGGTGGGTGGGGATCTCCACCGCCCTGGGATTCCTCGTCGCCTTCGCCCTCGGCGGCTGAGCCGTCCCTCGACAACGCGGGATATCGAACCCACCGAAGAGTTGGCGGGCGTCATAACCGCGCCATGCGCTCACCGTTTCTCCCGGCGAAAGCACGGGCTGGACGAGTGCGACCGACGACAGCGAGCAGCCTCGTCCGTCACGGGATATCCGGACTACCGGCCCTGCCCGGAGTTCTCCCGGTTCGCGGCACCTGACCCGGCTACCATGGAGACCAGTTCGGCGTAGAGAGGACGCGTGCCATGACTACGAATCCGACGAAGCCGTACCGTACCGGCACTTTCACCACGGCTTCCGCACTCGCCTCGCCGGCGCACAAGCATCGACCGGCCGCATATGCGAAACCGGTACTCAAGGTGTTTCCCCCTACCAGCGAGACGACCGCCAAGGTCACGATGCTGACCGTGTACGCGCTGACGGCGATCACCATCGCTTTCATTGCCATGCACGAGGCAGGCCTCTTCTAGCGTTCCTTTTTCCCAGGCGCAGACACCTTCGGTCCTGTATCGCCTCGGCAACATGCGAGTCGGTGCAGGCCCCTGGAGGGGCCATCGACCCGGTCGGCGTGAAGACACCGGGGTGAATTCGGCGCGGGTCGGTCACGGGTGCGGGACAATCTGGGTATCCGGTGGGCACACGCCGAGAGGAGTACCGATGAGCACGCCGACGACGGTGACAGGTGAGGTAAGTCCGGAACGTGATTGCCCGAGCAATTCGTCGCTGGTCCGGCTGGTCTACCGCCGCAATTTCCTGCTGCCGATCGGTGAGGTCTGGGCCGCGCTCACCGATCCGGACACGCTGGGACGCTGGTACGGCACCTACACCGGCGATCCGGACTCGGGACGTGTGCGGTTGACGATGACCGACGACCATGACTCGGCCACCACCGACGTGCAGATCCTGCGGTGCACTCCCCCGGCCGGTTTTTCCGTCGATCAGGACGGGTGGCTGCTCGAGGTTGCGTTGCACCAGGTCGGCCGGACCACCACACTCGAGTTCACCCATCGTCATGTGCCGCGCTCGGAGGCCGGCGAGATCGGGCCGGGGTGGCAGTACTACCTCGATCGGTTGAACGCGGTCCTGACCGATACCCGCCCCCCGCTGTGGGACGACTACCTGGATCTGGTGGACGAGTACCACTGACCGCCGATACCCGTCGCACTCATGAATCCTGCGGCCCCACCAGGTCTTCCAGCCGTGCCCGGAGGTGACGCCGTTCGGCTTCGGTACCGGTCTGGTCGAGCGCGCGCCGATACCCTTCCGCGGCTTCGGTTTTCCGATCCATTCTTCGCAGCAGTTCGGCCCGCGCCACCGTGTACGGGCCGTAGTCGCGCAGGTTCGGTTCGGCGGCGAGACCGTCGAGCAGTGCCAGTCCGGATTCGGGACCGTCGCGCATCGCCACCGCCACCGCCCGGTTCAGCGCGACCACCGGCGACGGCGACAACACAGCCAAAACGTCGTAGAGCGCGACGATCTGCGGCCAGTCGGTGCTGTCCACGTCGCCGGCTTCGTCGTGGAGCGCGGCAATCGCGGCCTGCACGGCATACGGGCCGGGCGGTCCTCCGGTTAGCGCGGACACCACCAGCGCGCTGCCTTCCTCGATCATCGGACGGTCCCAGCGGGTGCGGTCCTGCTGGTCGAGCAGCATCACCGCGCCGGTGAGGTCGGTGCGCGCGTCCCGGCGGGCATGCACGAGCAGCATCAGCGCGAGCAGGCCGGTCACTTCTCGCTGTGCGGGCATCAGGCGGTGCAGGATGCGGGCGAGGCGGATCGCTTCGTCGGCGAGGTCGATCCGTTGCAGGTGCTCGCCACTGCTCGCGGCATACCCTTCGGTGAAGATCGAATAGACCGCCCCGAGCACAACCGGCAGGCGTTCGGGCAACTCGTCGGGTCTCGGCACCCGGAACGGGATGCGTGCCTGCCGAATTTTCTTCTTGGCCCGCACTATTCGTTGCGCCATCGTCGCGTGCGGCACGAGAAAGGCGCGGGCCACCTCGCCGGTCGTCAAACCGGCGAGGCAGCGCAGGATCAACGCGGTGCGGTCTTCCGCAGGCAGCGCCGGGTGCGCGCATGTGAAGAACAGTTCCAGCCGCTCGTCGGGTA
>NZ_JAUZMZ010000203.1:0-7815 GCF_036327435.1 Rhodococcus chondri
GCAGTACTGCGGCGAACTCCAGAACTTCCCGTCGAGGTACAGACGTTCGGTGCCCTCGGGATTCGCGTCGTTGCACGGCCACTGGATGCCGCTGCCGCCGCGCAGCTTGTCGTATGTGATGCCGGTGGTATTGCTGCTGGCTGTGGCGATGTCGGTGATGGCAATGGTCACCGCGGGATTGGGGTGGGGATTGTTGTCCATGCCGCTGGCTGCGGCTGTACTGCTGGGCGCGGCCCTGTGCCCGACCGACCCGGTCCTGGCCTCCAACGTGGTGACCGGGGAACCTGCCGAAAAGGACCTTCCGGCGCGGAATCGGCAGATTCTCTCACTCGAGTCCGGCGCGAACGACGGATTGGCGTTGCCGCTCGTGCTGGCCGCGATCGCCGTCGCCGGGGGTATGGGAGCAGGTACGGCAGCGCTCGAGTCCTTGTGGCAGGTGACCGGCGCAATCCTGATGGGGGTGGTGAGCGGATGGGCCGGCGGCCGCGCGCTGCGCGGAGGTGAGAAGTACGGCGCCACCGACCCGGCTCCGGCACTGTTCTTCACCGTCGTGCTCGCACTGGGCATTCTCGGTGTCGCCGGATTGATTCATGTCGACGGGGTACTGGCGGTCTTCGCGGGCGGATTGGCCTTCAACCTCACCAGCACCGGCAGCGAGCGGGCGTCGGAAGTGCCGATCGACGAGGCGGTCAATCGATTCGCGGTACTGCCACTGTTCGTGCTGCTGGGCGCCGTGCTGCCCTGGGAGCAATGGGCCGAACTCGGCTGGGCGGGCGTCGCACTGACAGTGACCGTACTGGCGTTACGGCGTGTGCCGATCCTGCTCCTGTTGCGTCGGCCGCTGCGGCTGTCGATGCCCGATGCGTTGTATCTGGGATGGTTCGGCCCCATCGGGGTGTCCGCGCTGTTCTATCTCACGCTCGAAGCCGAGCGGATGGGTGTGAACGAAGCTGTCCTGGCGGCAGGGTCACTGGTATTGGCCGCGAGCACGGTGATCTTCGGTGTCACCGCCGCGCCCGGGCGGGTGTTGTACCGTCGCGCCGAGTCCGCGGTGACCACGGCGGCCACCGCGACACGGGAACCCGGATGACGTCGGGGCCGATCTCCACGGCGCTGGATCGACGACACGTCCTTGCCGAGGCCCTGCGTTCGCGGCTGTGGCCCATCCCGGCTGCCGCGGTTCTGCTGGCCGTGCTGGCCGGCATCGGCTTGCCCGAACTCGACACCGCCATCGACCACCGCCTCCCACCGGCCGTGGCCGGCTATCTGTTCGGAGGTGGGGCCGACGCCGCGCGCGAGGTGCTCAGCGCGATCGCAGCCTCGTTGATCACCGTCACGTCACTGACGTTCTCGCTGACCCTGGTGACGCTGCAGCTCGCCAGCAGCCAGTACTCTCCTCGATTGCTACGCACCTTCGCCGCGGACCGTGTCGTCCAGCGCACCCTGGCGCTGTTCCTGGGAACGTTCGTCTATGCACTGACCGTATTGCGGACCGTGCGTAGCGATTCCGGCAGTACCGGATTCGTGCCCCAATTGGCGGTGACCGCGGCGTACCTGCTCGCGGTAGCCAGTGTCATCGCACTGGTGCTGTTTCTCGGGCACCTGGTCCGGCAGATCCGCGTCGAAACGGTGCTCGAACAGGTTCGCGCCGACACCTGCGCCACAGCAGCACGTCTCCTGCCTACGTTCCCGCAGAACAGTTCTCCGGTGCCGATGCCCGAGCCGGCGCCGGACCCGCACATCATCGAGGCAACCTCGTCCGGCTTCCTGGTCGAGCTGGATGAACGCGGACTTCTCGACGCGGCGGCGCAGTGCGGTGCCCTGGTATGGGTGGAACGGCCCGTCGGAAGTCCGGTGCTCGCCGGCGCACCGGTCGCATTCGCATGGTCGACCGATCCGCGGCAGCCGCTGACCGAACAGACGGTGGACGCGCTGGGTGAGCAGGTGCGCGGAGCACTGCGCATAGGCAGTGAACGCACCGCTGTGCAGGACATCGGCTACGGCCTGCGGCAGATGACCGACGTGGTGGTGCGTGCCCTGTCGCCGGGGATCAACGATCCCACCACCGCTGTGCACGGACTGGTCGCGGGCACAGCGGTATTGACCGAACTGCTCGACCGCCGGCTCGGCCCGTACACCCTGTGCGACGAGCACGACCGGGTGCGGGTGGTGGTGCCGCGACCGACCTTCACCGAACTGCTGGATCTGGTGTGCACCCAGCCGCGCCTCTACGGGGCCGACGATCCGATGCTGCTGGACGCACTGATGTCGATGCTGCGAGAGCTGGCATGGAAGGCCACGACCGGAGAGCACCACGCGGCGATCCTCGATCAGCTCCTTCGTGTGCAGGAGCACGTCACGGACCACGATGCGGTCACCCGCTCTCGCCTCGAGCACCTCGCTCGGCAGGTACGCGGTGCGCTCGATCGACATTGGACTCCGACAACGAAATCCGACGATCCGATTCCACCCGGTACCGGGTCCTGAACCTGCCGGTCACTCGCGCGACACGAGATGTCGCGGGTTGGTGACCCGGAGTCTCTCGGCCACCGCGCCGGCCACGGCCGACCGCACATTGGGGTCCGCGGGATCGAGCTGCCCGGTACGGATGCGCAGAGCCAGCTCCGCCTCGTCCCGACACCCGATTCGCGTCAGCCGGCCCGCATGCGCAGCGCGTTGCGCGGAGCCGACGACGAGTTCGCGCTGCGCGATCCGGAGCAGGTTGACGCAGATCTTCAAGCGATACGCGGCACCGGGGTCGTCGACGGCCGGCGCGATACCGTCGCCGAGTTCGGCGATCGCGGCATCGAGCAGGCCGGGCACGTCGGGGAGCCCGTGCAGGTCACCTCGATGGTGCGGTTCCGGTCGCGGCTCCGGCGGCAGTGCGTCGCCGTGACCGATCATGCCCAGGATGCGCAGCAGATCCCATTCGGACTCGCACACCCGCCGGCCGATCGCCGCGAACTCCGCCGATCGCTCGTCGCCCCGGAGGTGGCGCTGTGCCTGGAAGCGGCCGAGAACGAGCCAGCGCAGCGTGCCGAACACCTCCCACCAGTGCAGGTCGTTCAGGTCGGGGCGCCAGTGCGCTTCCCGCTCGTAGCCGTCGAGCAACTCTTCGCGGGTACCGACGCCGGCCACCGGTGCGGTCCCGCCGAAGCGCCACGCGCGCACGCACAGCCAGCCGAGGTCTTCGATCGGGTCGCCGCGGTGGGCGAGTTCCCAGTCGAGGACACCCTCGACCCCACCCGTGCCGACCAGCAGATTACCCAGCCGGAAATCGCCGTGTACCAGCACTTTTCGATGCGTCTCGGGTCGGTGGGCCGCGAGCCACCGTAGAGCGATCTCGACGACGGGGCGCGGTTCGTGGAAGTCACGGTAGATGCCGGAGATCGCGTCGAGCGGATCGTCGTCGGCGAGCATCGGCACCTCCGACACAGGCACGGCATGGATCCGCGCGGCGATCGCGCCGAGGTCGTGGGCGAGTCTCGCGCGTGCCGCCGCGAGCGACTCGTCGCGCAGGATACGACGCGGAATACTCTCTCCCGGAAGCCTTTCCATGATCAGGAACGGCGAGTCGAGGCCGGGTGCGGTGTCGGCGGCCGAGACGACCCGCGGGACGGGCACTCCGGCAGCGCGCGCGGCCCGCAGGCACGCCGCTTCGGCGCGCATCCGGGGGGCATCACCGTGTCCGGATGGGTCGCGACGCAACACGTACGCGCTTCGTGTGCCGTCGCCCCGGACGGCATCGAACGAGAAAATCTGCCTGCTCGCTCCGCCGGTCAGCCGTCGCAGTTCGGTCACCGACACAGCGGTCGACCCCTGTCCCGCCAGAACCTCGGCCAGCGCTTGGGCTGTGACGGCGCCGGCGTCGGGATTCACCGCCACGGTGCCGTGTCCGGGTCGCGCAGCAATCGGCGTGCGGTCGACATCCGATGGACCTCGTCGGGACCGTCGTAGATCCGGGCGTACCGCGCCTGGCGTACATCCGCTCGAGCGGGGTGTCGGCGGTCAGGCCGAGCGCGCCGTGCACCTGGATGGCGCGGTCGATGACGTTGTGGAGCATCCGCGCCCCCCAGAATTTGACCAGTCCGATCTGCACGCGCGCATCGGCGCCCGAGTCCATGACACGTGCCGCGTCGAGGGTCATCAGCCGGGCGGCATGGATTTCGGCCGCGGATTCGGCCACATATCTCTGGATCTCGCCTTTCTCGGCGAGCAGTGAACCGTGTGCGAAGCGTTCGTTCGCGCGGACACACATCAGCTCGAATGCGCGCTGAGCCTGCCCGAGCCAGCGCATGCAGTGGAAGATCCGGCCCGGCCCGAGCCTGTCCTGCGCGACGACGAAGCCGTTGCCACGTGCGCCCAGCAGGTTCGATGCCGGCACGCGCACGTCGGTGTATCGCACTTCGTAGTGATCACTGGGGTCGTGTCCCATAGTCGGCACGGACCGGACGATTTCGAAGCCCGGAGTGTCGGTGGGCACGATGATGGCGCTGATACTGCGGTGCGGTGCAGCCGATTCGGGCTCGGTCCGCGCGAACACCGTGCAGTAACCGGCCTCGCGTGCGCCGGTGGTGAACCATTTGTGCCCGTTGATCACCCAGTCGTCCCCGTCGAGGTGGGCGGTGGTCCGTACGAGTACGGGGTCGGACCCCGCAACCTCCGGTTCGGTCATGCCGACCGACGGCAGGATCTCCCCCGACACGAGACCGGGCACCCAGCGGCCGCGCTGTTCGTCGGTGCCGTGCCGGTGCAGCATCAACGCGTCCTGCATCGACACCGACCCGACGGCGAGCTGGCCGAACTCGGAGCGGCCGATGATCTCGTTGAGGTAGACGAAGTCGAGGAACGGGAGTCCTCCCCCGCCGATTTCTTCCGGATGCCCGAGCGCCCACAACCCGAGTTCCTTCGCGCGCGATTTCAGCCCGGTCAGCGCGACGGTCGCCTCGTCACCGGTCCGCGACAATACCGATTCGAGCGGCATCACCTCGTCGTCGACGAAGGAGCGCATGCGGGTGCAGAGCTCGGCCACGCGGCCCTCCGGCCGGTTCGCTGACATGGCGGCCAATCTATCGGTGCACAGGTGCGGTCACATGCCTTTTCCGTACCGTACCTCCGTACCGCACGCGTCCGGTGTGTGTGGAAACTACGATCCGGGGGAATGCCGGAACCATCTGCACAGCGAGTCGACGCGCACGGAGGTGCCATGCCAGCGGAAAGACCAGCCGACCCGACCGAACCGGCAGAGGGAATGGTTCACACTGCCGACGGGCATCTCGTCGAGACGCAGTCGGAGGACTTCGCCCACGCACGCCGACTGCCGGTCGATCCCGACTGGTTCAAGACCGCCGTGTTCTACGAGGTGCTGGTACGAGCGTTCAACGACTCGAACCACGACGGTATCGGTGACCTGCAGGGTCTGACGGAGAAGCTCGACTACATCGCATGGCTCGGCGCCGACTGCATCTGGCTGCCACCGTTCTACGACTCACCGCTGCGGGACGGCGGCTACGATATTCGGGATTTCCGTGCCGTACTACCGGAATTCGGCACGATCGACCATTTCGTGACGTTCCTCGACCAGGCCCACGAACGGGGCATCCGTGTCATCACCGACCTGGTCATGAACCACACCTCCGACACGCACGCCTGGTTCCAGGAGTCGCGCACCGAGCCGGACGGTCCCTACGGCGACTTCTACGTCTGGTCCGACACCGACGAGGGCTACGAGGACGCGCGGATCATCTTCGTCGACACGGAGACGTCGAACTGGACATGGGATCCGGTGCGCAAGCAGTACTACTGGCACCGCTTCTTCTCGCATCAGCCCGACCTGAACTACGACAATCCCGAGGTGCAGGACGCGATGATCGACGTCCTGCGGTTCTGGCTCGACCTCGGGATCGACGGGTTCCGGCTCGACGCGGTGCCGTATCTGTTCGAGCGGGAGGGCACCAACTGCGAGAATTTGCCGGAGACGCACGCGTTTCTCAAGAAGTGCCGCGCGGTGGTCGACACCGAATATCCGGGCCGGGTGCTGCTGGCGGAGGCGAATCAGTGGCCCAGCGACGTCGTCGAGTACTTCGGCGAACCCGAGGTGGGCGACGAATGCCACATGGCCTTCCACTTTCCGCTGATGCCCCGGATCTTCATGGCCGTGCGCCGGCAGAACCGCTTCCCGATCTCGGAGATCCTGGCACAGACACCCGCGATTCCGAGCAGTGCCCAGTGGGGGATCTTCCTGCGCAACCACGACGAGTTGACCCTCGAGATGGTGACGGACGAGGAACGCGACTACATGTACGCCGAGTACGTCACCGACCCGCGGATGCGCGCCAACATCGGGATCCGGCGGCGGCTGGCGCCACTGCTGGAAAACGACCGTAATCAGCTCGAGTTGTTCACTGCATTGCTGTTGAGCCTGCCCGGCTCTCCGGTGCTGTACTACGGCGACGAGATCGGGATGGGCGACAACATCTGGCTCGGCGACCGCGACGCGGTCCGTACGCCGATGCAGTGGACCCCGGACCGCAATGCCGGCTTCTCCCGCGCCGATCCCGCTCGGCTGTACCTGCCGACGATCATGGACCCCACATACGGGTACCAGTCGGTCAATGTGGAGAGCCAGTTGAACTCGACGAATTCGCTGCTGCACTGGACCCGGCGGCTCATCCAGGTCCGCAAACAGCACCCGGCGTTCGGCAAGGCCGCGTTCACCGAACTGGGCAGCGCGAATCCCGCGGTGCTGTCGTACCTGCGGGAGATGCCGAGCGGTCCGGAGCGCAATTTCAGCGACATCATCCTGTGCGTCAACAACTTGTCCCGGTATCCGCAAGGTGTGGTCCTGGACCTGTCCAGGTTCACCGGATGGATTCCGGTGGAACTCACCGGCTCGGTTCCGTTCCCGCCGATCACGGAGGAGGGTTACATGATCACACTGCCCGGCCACGGCTTCTTCTGGTTCGCATTGCAGCCCGACCCGTCACGAGAAGGCCCCGGCGAGCATCCGGTGAGCAGCGAGGCCGAAGCGGCGGTGCAGCCATGACCGCTTCGAACGACGAACTCTACGGGGACGCCGAGCTCGCCTCCCGCCTCACCGAGTGGTTGCCGCATCAGAGGTGGTTCGCCGCGAAGGGCAACACGATCACCGGCGTGCGCTTGCTGCTGCGTCAGCCCCTGGTGCGTGAGCCCGGTTTCGGTGCCGACCATCTCCTCGTGAAGGTGGCGTTCGCGACGGGACCGGAGCAGATCTATCAGGTACCGATCGGTTACCGCGCTCTTCTGTCCGACGATCTCGCACCCTGGACGCTCGCGACGCCGGACGATACCTCCGGTCGCACCGCCTATGCCTACGACGGTTTACGCGACCAGGAAGTGATCGATCTCTATTCGCGGAGTCTGGCGGCGGGTCAGGTGTACGGACCGGTCGAACTGCACACCGCCCCCGGCGCGGTGATCGAACCCGGACTGCGGGGGCACGCGCTCAGCGCGGAGCAGTCGAACACGTCCGTGGTGCTCGGAGACAAACTGTTGCTCAAGATGTTCCGCCGCATCAACCCGGGCATCAATCCCGATGTGGAACTGCATCTGGCGCTCGGCGAGGCGGGCTGCCGTTCGGTGGCCCCGGTGCGGGCATGGATCGAGACGGAGATCGAAGGAACACCCACGACCCTCGCGATGGTGCAGGATTTCGCCGCCAACGCTGCCGACGGCTGGTCGATGGCGCTGGGCAGTGTGCGCGACCTGTTGCTCGAAGGAGATCTGCTGCTCGACGAAACCCGGAAGCGTCTGCAGAACAAGAACATCGAACTCGAG
>NZ_JAUZMZ010000204.1:0-7753 GCF_036327435.1 Rhodococcus chondri
CTAGAATTCAGGCAGGGTTTGTCAGGGTGGTTTCACCACTGATGTGCAGCGGACGGAGGCACCGCAATGAGCGAGATGCGGGTAGTGGGGATTCGGGTCGAGCAACCACAGAACCAGCCGGTCCTGCTGCTGCGTGAAGTCGACGGTGAACGTTATCTGCCGATCTGGATCGGTCAGATGGAGGCCACGGCCATCGCCCTCGAGCAGCAGGGTGTCGAACCGGCGCGCCCCCTGACGCACGATCTGATCAAGAATTTGCTCGAAGCGTTCGGTCACGCGCTCCTCGAAGTCAGAATCGTCGACCTACAGGAAGGCACGTTCTACGCCGATCTCGTTTTCGACGGGGACATGCGCGTGTCGTGCCGCCCGTCGGATGCCGTGGCTGTAGCCTTGCGCATCGGCGCGCCGGTCTTCGTCGAGGAGCCGGTGCTCACAGAGGCGGGCCTCGTCATGCCGGACGAACGGGAGGACGAGGTCGAGAAGTTCAAGGAATTTCTCGAGTCCGTCTCACCCGATGATTTCAAGGCGACCGACGGCTGATCGTCGTTCGCCGCCCGAGCAACGGCAGGGCTGGGTCTGCTGGACCCGGCCGCAGCCGGCGCCGGGGAGTGTCGAACGTTGCCTTACCGGTCGGCGTGTTGCAGCCCAACGCCCACACCGGAGCGTACGCTGAGTGAATCCGTGACGGGTCTTGGATTCGACTCGGGTAGGCCTGAGAGCGCTCGACGATTGGATGCGGTGGGGGGATCCACGCGTCGGTCGTCGGGAGGCACCACTGGGCGCGCGAGAGGGAGTCACCACAGTGCGAGATCGGCCGCAGGGACAGCAGTTCAGCGTCGACGCCGGCGACCGCGCAGTTTCGTCACCGACATCGAGCGAGACCGAGGACATCCAGCCGGGGTTGTTTCCCGACAGTTCGGTACCCGACGAGCTCGTGGGTTACCGGGTGCCGATCGCGTGTCAGATCGCCGGCATCAGCTACCGTCAACTGGACTACTGGGCGCGGACCAATCTCGTCTCGCCGTCCATCCGCGGCGCCGCCGGCTCGGGGAGCCAGCGACTGTATTCCTTCAAGGACATTCTCGTCCTCAAGATCGTCAAGCGTCTGCTCGATACGGGTGTGTCCCTGCAGAACATTCGGGTCGCCGTGGACCATCTGCGCAGCCGTGGCGTGCGAGACCTCGCGAAGATCACCCTGTTCTCCGATGGCACCACGGTCTACGAATGCACCTCGCCGGAAGAGGTCGTCGACCTGTTGCAGGGCGGACAGGGAGTTTTCGGTATCGCCGTGAGTGGAGCCATGCGCGAACTGACCGGCAGCATCGCCGATTTCCCGGCGGAACGCGTCGACGGTGGTGAGGTCGAGCAGCGCCCCGAAGACGAGCTCGCGTCCCGCCGCCGCAACCGCATCAACCGTCGGATCGGGTAGACCGTCCCGGGTAGACGAAGATCACGCCGCCGGGACGGCTACGCGCGTCCAGCGCGCCGCCGGTGTTCTAGAATCGAGGCACGTCGCCATCGCGCGGGAGAGCCTCGGACACGTTCCGGGCGCCGAAGGAGCAGCACCTCTCCGTCAATCTCTCAGGCACCCAGGACCGCGTGAGTTCCGACGTCTCTGGAAAGCGGTGGGAGCACCCACCCGCCCACGGGGAAAGGTCTTCCGGACAAGACCGAATCTCTCAGGCGCTCGCCCCGCGAGCTCACCGACAGAGGGGGAGGAAACGCGCCGTGCGACCACGCACGGAGGTGGACCTCTCCGATCAACCGGGAGCTGCGATGACAGAAGCCCTCACCTCACCCTTCGCCGACCGTCACATCGGTCCGGACAGCGCGGGTCTGCGCCGGATCCTCGATGTCGTCGGCGTCGGTTCGCTCGACGACCTCGCCGCCAAGGCGCTGCCCGACGGCATCCTCGACACCCGTTCGGGTGAGGTCGCCGACGGACTCGATGTCCTCGATGCGCCGCTGTCCGAGCACGAGACGCTGGCCGCGCTGAAGGCTCTCGCGGCGCGCAACACCGTGGCGACGTCGATGATCGGTCAGGGCTACTACGACACCCTCACCCCACCGGTGCTGCTGCGCAACATCATCGAGAACCCCGCCTGGTACACGGCGTACACGCCGTACCAGCCCGAAATCAGCCAGGGGCGACTCGAAGCGCTGCTCAACTTCCAGACCATGGTCGCGGATCTGACCGGTATGGAGGTCGCCAATTCGTCGATGCTCGACGAGGCCACCGCCGCGGCCGAGGCGATGACCCTGCTGCGCCGCGCGAACCGCAAGAATCGCAGTCCCCGTGTCGTGGTCGACACGGATCTGTTCACCCAGACCGCCGCGGTGCTCGCCACCCGCGCCGAACCGCTCGGTATCGAGATCGTCTCCGCGAACGTCGTCGACGACGGTCTGCCCGAAGGCGAGTTCTTCGGTGTCATCCTCCAGGTGCCGGGTGCCTCCGGCCGCGTGTTCGACGCGGCCCCGGTCATCGCCGCGGCACACGAACGCGGGGCCTTGGTGGCCGTGGGTGCGGATCTGCTCGCGTTGACGCTTCTCGTCCCGCCGGGTGAGCAGGGCGCCGCCGCCTGTTTCGGCACGACTCAGCGTTTCGGTGTGCCGATGGGCTTCGGGGGACCGCACGCCGGCTATCTGGCCGTCCACGCGGTCCATACCCGCAACCTGCCCGGTCGCCTCGTCGGCCTCTCGGTGGACGCGGACGGTGCTCCCGCCTACCGGCTCGCGTTGCAGACCCGCGAACAACACATCCGCCGGGAGAAGGCCACCAGCAACATCTGCACCGCGCAGGTGCTGCTCGCCGTGCTCGCCGCGATGTACACGTCGTACCACGGTGCCGAAGGGCTGACGGAGATCGCGCGCCGCGTCGGCGCACACGCCGACGCGCTGGCCGCCGCGCTGCGCGCGGGCGGTGTGGAACTCGTGCACGAGACCTTCTTCGACACCGTGCGGGCCCGGGTACCGGGACGTGCCGCCGAGATCGTTGCCAAGGCCGCGCGAGCAGGCATCAACCTGCATCTCGTGGACGACGACCAGGTGGGAATCTCCTGCGACGAAGCCACTACTGCGGCGCACGTGGACACCGTCGCCGCCGCGTTCGATGTCCCCTCGGTGGTTGCGAGCGGCGGATCCGCGGTGCCGGCCGAACTGGCACGCACGAGTGAATTCCTCCGGCACGAGTCCTTCACCAAGTACCGGACCGAGACTGCGATGATGCGTTACCTGCGCCGGCTGTCCGACAAGGACCTGGCGCTCGACCGCACGATGATTCCCCTCGGCTCATGCACGATGAAGCTGAACGCGGCGGCCGAGATGGAAGCGATCACCTGGCCGGAATTCGCGGGTCTGCATCCGTTCGCACCGGCCGAACAGACCGAGGGAATCCGGACGTTGATCGGCGACCTCGAACGCTGGCTTGCCGCCGTCACCGGCTACGACGCCGTGAGCCTGCAGCCCAACGCCGGGAGTCAGGGGGAGTACGCCGGCCTCCTCGCGATTCGGCACTACCACCTCGCACGGGGCGACGACCACCGCGACACCTGCCTGATCCCGTCCAGCGCCCACGGCACCAATGCCGCGTCCGCAGTGATGGCGGGCCTGCGGGTCGAGGTGGTGGCGTGCCGCCCCAACGGCGACGTGGACCTCGACGACCTGCGAGCCAAGATCGCCGATCACGCCGAGCGGCTCGCCGCGATCATGATCACCTACCCGTCCACGCACGGGGTGTACGAGCACGAGATCGAGGACATCTGCGGAGCGGTGCACGACGCCGGCGGTCAGGTGTACATCGACGGCGCGAATCTCAACGCACTGGTGGGTCTGGCGCGTCCTGGCAAGTTCGGTGGCGATGTCAGCCACCTGAACCTGCACAAGACCTTCTGCATCCCGCACGGCGGTGGCGGGCCCGGTGTCGGTCCGATCGGCGTCAGGGCCCACCTCACGCCGTATCTGCCGGGGCACCCTGCCGTTCCGGGCCTCGGCGGGGTCGGACCTGTCTCTGCCGCGCCGTACGGGTCGGCATCGATCCTGCCGATCACCTGGGCCTACATCAAGATGATGGGCGCCGCGGGGCTGCGTCGGGCCTCGCTGACGGCCATCGCATCGGCCAACTACATCGCCCGTCGCCTCGACGAGTACTTCCCGGTGCTGTTCACGGGCGCCAACGGCATGGTTGCGCACGAATGCATCCTGGATCTGCGCCAGCTGACGAAGGACACCGGCGTGACGGTCGACGACGTGGCCAAGCGACTGGCCGATTACGGTTTCCACGCCCCGACGATGAGCTTCCCGGTGGCGGGCACCCTCATGGTCGAACCCACCGAAAGCGAAGACCTCGACGAGATCGATGCGTTCATCGACGCCATGATTGCGATCCGCCGGGAGATCGATCGGGTCGGGGCAGGGGAGTGGCCGGTGGACGACAACCCGCTCCGGGGTGCTCCGCACACGGCAGAATGCCTGGTTGCGGAGTGGTCGCATCCGTATTCCCGTGAAGTGGCGGTGTATCCGCTGGGGAAGGCCCGGGCCAAGGTGTGGCCGGCGGTTCGACGGATCGACGGCGCGCACGGGGACCGGAATCTGGTGTGCTCGTGCCCGCCGTTGGAGGCGTACACCAGCTGATTCTCGGGTGGGCGACAGCACACAGCTGTCGCCCACCCCCTTACGTATCCATATTCTGGACCAGACGGAAAAACAAAATAAACCAAATACACTTCCCCTTAGCAAAAACGCCCCACTAAAAACCTCCTCTACAGGAGAGGGGTCATTCGTCCGAAGACACCAACTCCAGAATCGACACTTCGGGTGGTGTCGCAATGCGCACGGGAGGGCCCCACGCCCCAGCACCCTGTGATGTGTACACGAGGGTGTCACCGAAGCGGTCCAGGCCGGTGAGCACCGGGTTTGCGAGCGGGACGAGATATCGGATGGGCCACATCTGGCCCCCGTGGGTGTGGCCGGACAGCTGAAGATCGACGCCGTGGTCGCGGGCCTCGTATACGTGACGCGGTTGATGCGCGGCAAGCAGCACGAATCGGCCGGGATCGCGCCCTTTCAGTGCGGCCGCGAGATCGGCGGCGTGCGGTGGGGGTGCGCTGTAGTCGTGGATGCCGGCGAGGACGATTTCGTCGCCTCCGCGCGCAAGGACGACGTGCTCGTTTCGCAGGGTCCGCACCCCGAGGGTCTCCCAGTGGTCGAGCCAGGACAGGGCGTCGTCGGCGTAGTACTCGTGGTTTCCGCTGACGCCGAACACCCCGAGTGGGGCCTGCAGGTCGCGGAGGGGTTCGAGATCGCTGCCGACAAAGGCGATCGTGCCGTCGACGAGGTCGCCGCTCAGAACGATCAGGTCGGGGTTCTGGCCGTTGACCAGGTCGACCACCCGCCGGACGAACGCGGCGCCGCGCGCCGGGCCGACATGCAGGTCGGTGACGAGCGCGACACGGAGCCCGTCGAATCCCGGAGGGAGGCGGCGTAGCGGCACCCGGGTGGGAACGATGCGGGGACGAGAGGCTTCCACCGTTCCGTAGCCGACGGCTCCGACGGATGCTACGACGAGGACACCGGTGGCCCAGCGCAGCACGTGACGTCGGGAGGGACCGACGGTTTCGTCGGCGGGTTCGTCGGCAGGTCCGGTGCGCCGGACACGGCGTACCAGACGCGCGCCCAGGCACACGAGCCCGATCGCAAGTGAGCCGAGGACCAGGTAGAACACCGCGGCGAGCCAGGTCCACCCCACGAATCCGAAGGGTCGCACCCAGGCCGGGTCCAACTCTGTGCCGGACAGGGAGCCGAGCAGCGCGATAACGAGCAATGCGACAAGGGCGAGGTCGGCCGCGATGGCGGCGCGGCCGGTCAGACCGGGGGCCCGGACGAGCCTGCGGTGCAGCCAGAAGGTGATGAGGGCGAGGAATATCCCCGCGACAACGAGTCGGATCACGGTCAGGACATCAGCTTTCGGAGGGTGTCCGTCAGGTCGGTGCCTTCCGTCGAGGCGACGGTGTTGAAGGACCCTTCGGTGAGGTCGGTCAGGGCTTGCAGGTCGGTGGTGTCGGTGACGGTGTCGCCGAGCACGACGATGTCGATCGGAACCGGACGGTCGGGATCGACGAGCTCATCGATTCGGTCGAGGAGTTCGCGTCCCGTGGTGCCGTCGTCGTTGTCGCTGTCGAGGATCACGAGCACGGAATTGGGCCGGGACCGATCGTAGTTTTCCACCGCGTCGGTGTAGACGCCGAGTATCGCCTCGTACACCGGTTCTGCGGATGTGGGCACTGCCGCGCCCAACGCGGTGGTCAAGGCGGTGCGCTGTGCTGCGGTGAGCCCGTCGCGAGCCACGGACTGCCGGAAGGGCGTGGTGCCGTCGGAGAACACGTAGAGCCCCATCACGGAGGAGTTGGGAGACAGATCCACGAGGGTTTTCAGCGACGTGGAGGTGTTCGCCAGTCGGGTGCCGTCGCCTTCGGTGGCGGACATCGACCTCGACGTGTCGACGAGCACCGTGGTCTTGCGGGGCGGCACGGGGTTGATGCGCATGGTCAGCAGCATGTCGGCCGCATCGGGCGGGGCGGGAGCGAGCACAGCCTCGAGCGGCGGTTGGTCCTCGGTGCCGGATCCGGGCTGCGTCGGATCCGCGCCCCGGAAACCGGCATCCGTGAATGCCCGGACCTGTTCGGGTCGGCGGAGGTAGTCGACGAATTCCGCCGCCGCGCGCGCGAGCGTTTCGTCGACCCAGGGGGCGTCGACGACGACCGCGGGGAAGTCGGCGATGGGGGCCGCCCCGCCGGGGAGGAAGCCGGCAACGGTGTTGTCGGCGACGGTGTCGTGCAGTTGCTTCTCGGTGACGGGTACGGCGTGCAGGGGTGCGCCGGGTCCGGGTTCGGCGGCAAGCGCGTCCAGGGCGTCGGCAGTGGTGGGTCCGGCGGTGGTGCCGGGGAGGTTGGCGCCGAGCGCGAGTTCGGTGATCGCGGTGACGGAGGGCGGCGCGGTGACCCGGTCGACGGTGAGTGGTCCGGGGGCGGTCCCGGACGCGGCGGTGGCCACTGCGTCGAGGGTGGAGGCGGTGGCGTCGGTGCGGGCTCCGGTGGGTAGGGCGAGACGCAGGGTTCCCCAGTTGTCGAGCCCGAGTTCGGTCATGGCCGCCGGGCTGCGCTGGAGCGCGGGGAGGTCGTACCAGGAGGTTGCCGCGGCGGTCAGTGCTCGGTGGAGGTCCGTGGGGACAGCGAGAACGATGGGGGAGGTCGCGATGGGGCGACGCTGCCCGTCGACGGCTGCGGCCCGATCGATCGCGCGGGAGTCGAACGGTACCCACAGCGCCGGTTCGGCGCCGAGCGCGGTGTTCCAGGCGGTGTCGGGGCCGAGGGCTGCGGCGGTGGGGCTGGTTTCGCTTGCGGTGACCTGGGCGGTGACGCAGTGGTCGCGGACGACGCGTTTGGCTTCGGTGCTCCAGCGGTCCGCGAGGGCGGTGAGGGTGGGGGCGATGAGGGGGTCGGCGGCGATGGTGAGAACGGTGTCGCCTTCGACGCAGGTTTCGGCGGCTCGGGTGGCCTGGTCGTCGATCCGGTCGCGGAGGCGGAACCAGCCGAGGGTGGCGAGGACGAGCAGCAGTATGGCTACGAGGGCGATGACGGGGCCTTTGCTGATGCCTCGTGCGCCGTCGGCGCCGCGATGTCGACCCACGTGTTCGTCCGCCTCGTTTCGTTGCCGTTCGGGTGGTGCCGTTTTTCCGGTTCTCGCAGTCTAGTGATGT
>NZ_JAUZMZ010000205.1:0-7753 GCF_036327435.1 Rhodococcus chondri
CACCAGGCCGGTGCGCGCGACCTCGTCGGCGGCCCGCGCAGCGGCCACGCCGGGATCGGCGAGGTCGGCACGGGTCACCGCGACGACCGCGTGCCGCACGCCGAGGGCGTCGAGCGCGGCCAGGTGCTCGGCTGCTTGCGGCATCCACGGGTCGTCGGCTGCCACCACGAGCAAGGCCGCCGGGACCGGTCCCACTCCGGCGAGCATCGTGGTCAGGAAACGCTCGTGTCCAGGGACGTCGACGAAGGCAACCTCTCCCACCTCCGGCCAGGATGTCCAGCAGTAGCCCAGCTCGATGGTCAGTCCCCGTCGCTGTTCCTCGGCGAGCCGATCGGGGTCGGTCCCGGTCAGCGCTCTGACCAGCGTGGATTTGCCGTGATCGACGTGCCCGGCGGTCGCGACGACGTGCATCAGCGCTCCTCGTGGCCGGCGGCGTCCCCTGCGGTGCGTCGTACGGCGGCGACCAGGTCGCCGTCATCGTCGGGGGTGACCGCGAGCAGGTCGAGCAGCAGTCGGCCACGCTCGAGGCGGCCGACGACCGGGGGCTCGCCTCCACGCAGCGGACCGGCGAGGCACTCGGGCAGAGCGATCGCGACACTGGGCAGGACCACGTCCGGCGCTCCACCGCCGCCTACTACGCCTTCGGAGTCGACCACCTCGGGCTCGATCCCGGGCGGGAGCGCCGAGCAGATCATCCGGGCCCGGGGCCGGAGGTCGTCGGGTCGGCTGCTGAGCGCGGCCGGCACCGGAGGCGTCGGTCCGGTCAGGGTCGCCTCGAGCGCTGCAAGGGTGAGCTTGTCGACGCGCAGCGCGCGAGCGAACGGGTCGCGCCGCAGCCGCTCCACCAGGTCCGCCTCGCCGAGCAGGAGGCCGGCCTGCGGACCGCCCAGCAACTTGTCGCCCGACGCTGTCACGAGATCGGCCCCGGCACGCAGCACTGTGGTGGCATCGGGCTCGTTCGGCAGGCGTGGATGAGGGGTGAGCAGTCCCGACCCGATGTCCACCACGACCGGAAGGCCCAGTTCCGTCAGCTCGCGGACCGACACAGACGACGTGAAACCGCTGACCGTGAAATTGGAGGGGTGCACCTTGAGGACGAACGCGGTGTCGGAGTCGACCGCCGCGGCGTAGTCGCTCAGGCGCACCCGGTTGGTGGTACCGACCTCCCGTAACCGGGCGCCCACCGATTCGAGCAGTTCCGGGATCCGGAAGCCGTCGCCGATCTCGACCAGTTCGCCCCGCGCGATCACGACCGAGCGGCCACCGCGCGCGAGCACCCGGGTGACCAGGGCAAGGGCGGCCGCGCCGTTGTTGCCCACGTGGACGGCGCCGGCGTCGGGCACCGGCGCGGCGAGCGCCTCGAGGGCGCCGCGCCCGCGCCGGCCGCGCCGACCCGTGATCAGGTCCAGCTCGACGTCGGTCGCGCCCGCCGCCGTACGCACGGCGTCCACCGCCGCGCGGGACAGAGGGGCGCGGCCGAGGTTGGTGTGCACCACCACACCGGTCGCATTGACCACGCGCCGCAGTGTGGTTGCGCCGGCCGGCAGCGACGCGACCGCGGCGTCGGCGACGGCTGCCGGTTCGATCTCGCCGCCGCGGCACCGCTGCTGGGCCGCAACGACTGCCCCTTTGACCAGACGGGCGCCGAGCCGGTCGACGGCCTCACGCAGGCGCGGATCTGCCAGGACCTGGTCGGTGCGGGGGATTCCCCGCCTCGGATCCGGCACGCGCCTCCTCACACCACGGCTGACACAAGTTTCGGCGGAGGCGGACGGGAATCGAACCCGCCTGGCCCAGCTACTGGGCCACAACGGTTTTGAAGACCGCGACCGTCACCAGACGAGAACCACCTCCGCGCACACCTTAACCCGTAGTCGGGCCCGCGGTTGCGGCTCGGCCGTATGTTGAACTGCATGGCTGCACACGTCGACTTTTCCGAAGGTGCCATCCGGCTCACGCAGTACGCCGCCGGCGGCGGCTGTGCCTGCAAGGTCCCGCCGGGAGAGCTCGAGCGGGTGCTCGGTGGCCTGCAGGGAGGCCGCGCGGCAGGTGACCTGCTGGTGGGCGTGGAGAACGGTGACGACGGCGCCGCGGTCCGGATCGATCCGGCGCCCGACGGGACCGGCCGGGCCGTGATCGTGACCGCCGACTTCTTCACCCCGGTCGTCGACGACCCCTACGACTGGGGGCGGATCGCCGCCACCAACGCCATGTCCGATGTCTACGCAATGGGCGGCACGCCGGTGGTCGCGGTCAACCTGCTCGGCTGGCCGCGGGAGATCATCCCCTTCGAGCTGGCCGCAGAGGTGATGCGGGGTGGTGCCGATGCGTGCGCCGAGGCCGGCGCTCATCTCGCCGGCGGTCACAGCATCGACGATCGCGAGCCGAAGTACGGGCTGGCAGTCACCGGATTGGGGGACCCGGACCGGTTGCTACGCAACGACGCTGCCGAGCCGGGCCTGCCGCTCACCCTCACCAAGCCGCTCGGCCTCGGCATCCTCAACAACCGCCACAAGGCGACCGGCGAGCGGTTCGAAGAGGCGATTGCGGTGATGACGACCCTCAACCGCGACGCGGCGCAGCACGCCCACGCGGGTGGGGTCCGGGCCGCCACCGACGTGACCGGCTTCGGCCTGCTCGGACACCTGATGAAGATGATGCGGGCCAGCGGCACGACCGCGATGCTCGACGCCGCGAGCGTGCCGTATGTCGGCGGGGCGAGGGAATCGCTCGCCGAGGGGTTCGTGCCGGGCGGGAGCCGACGAAACCTCGAGTGGGTCCGCGACCAGGTGGACTCCGCAGTAGGCGACGACGAGTTGCTTCTGCTCGCCGACGCCCAGACCTCCGGCGGCCTCCTGGTCGTCGGGGAATTGCCGGGCCACCCGGTGATCGGTGAGGTGGTTCCCGCCGGAGCACACGCTATTCGGGTCCGCTGACGCCGCGCGCACCGGTCGACAACTCGAACACGGTCTCGGACTGCGAATCCTCGGCGCGAAGCGGTGGCGGCCTGTAACTTTGGGGTCGGCAGCGCACACCTGGAGGCCCGATGGCGGAGAAGAGAACGTCCCTTCCCTGGCCTGTGCTGCGCCAGCTCCTCGGCAAGGACCTGCTCGGGCGGGGAAAGGCAGTCCGCTCCCGGGTCACCGACGAGGTCGAACCCCGCACCTCGACCGCAGATCGGGTCGCACACAGCGTGTGCCCGTATTGCGCAGTCGGATGTGCCCAACGGATCTTCGTCAAGGACGAACAGATCGTCCAGATCGAGGGCAACCCGGAAAGCCCGGTCAACCGCGGTCGGCTCTGTCCCAAGGGATCGGCGAGCAAGAATCTCGTCACCAGCGATCTGCGCGAGACCCGGATCCGCTATCGGCGCCCCTACGGCACCGAATGGGAGGACCTCGACCTCGGCACCGCCATGGAGATGGTCGTCGACCGTGTGTTGCAGACCCGGCGCGACACCTGGCAGGAACTCGACGAGAAGGGTCGCCGCGTCCGGCGCACGATGGGCATCGCCAGTCTCGGCGGCGCCACGCTGGACAACGAAGAGAACTACCTCATCAAAAAGCTGTTCACGGCAATGGGCGCGGTTCAAATCGAGAACCAGGCCCGCATATGACACTCCGCTACCGTCCCCGGTCTGGGGACCAGCTTCGGGCGCGGCGGTGCCACCGGCTTCACGGCCGACCTGGCCAACGCTGACTGCATCATCATCCAGGGCTCCAACATGGCCGAAGCCCACCCGGTGGGCTTCCAATGGGTTGTGGAGGCCCAGAAGCGTGGAGCACGCGTCATCCATGTCGACCCGCGCTTCACCCGCACCAGCGCCGTGGCGGACAAGCACGTGCCCATCCGGGTCGGCAGCGACATCGCCTTCCTCGGCGGCATCGTCAACTACGTCCTGAGCAACGGGCTGGACTTCCGCGAGTACGTCGTCAACTACACCAACGCCCCGACGATCGTCAGCGACAAGTTCGCGGACACCGACGACCTGGACGGGCTCTTCTCGGGTTTCGACCCCGAGTCGCGAACCTATGACCCGACCAGCTGGCAGTACGACGTGGAGGACGTTTCGGGCGATCTGCACCAGTCGCAGGCCGACGACGCCGAGGACCACGCGAAGCACCGGGACACCGCCGCGGGGATGCAGCACGAGGCCCACGGCATTCAGACCGCCGGCCACCCGCGGCGCGACGAGACCCTGCAGCACCCGCGCTGCGTCTACCAGGTGCTCAAACGGCACTTCGCTCGGTACACGCCCGAGGTGGTCGAGCAGGTATGCGGCGTCTCGCAGGCGGACTTCCTCGAGGTCTGCCGAGCGTGGACGGAGAACTCCGGGCGGGAGCGGACGACCGCGCTCGTCTACAGCGTGGGCTGGACCCAGCACAGTGTGGGCGTGCAGTACATCCGCACCGGCGCCATCCTGCAGCTGCTGCTGGGCAACATGGGCCGCCCCGGCGGCGGCGTGATGGCGCTTCGCGGCCACGCCAGCATCCAGGGCTCCACCGACATCCCGACCCTGTTCAATCTCCTGCCCGGTTACCTGCCGATGCCCAACCCCGACCAGCACGGGTCGCTGTCGGACTGGATCGACAGTGTGCGCAACCCCGGTAGCAAGGGCTTCTGGTCGAAGGCCGACGCGTACGCCGTCAACCTGCTCAAGGCCTACTGGGGCGACGCAGCCACCGCGAACAACGACTTCTGTTTCGACTACCTACCCAAGATCACCGGCGACCACGGCACCTACCGCACGGTGCTCGACATGATCGACGGCAAGGTCAAGGGCTACTTCCTCCTCGGCCAGAACCCCGCCGTCGGATCGGCCCACGGCCGTGCCCAGCGGTTCGGGATGGCGAACCTCGACTGGCTCGTGGTGCGCGACCTGTTCGAGATCGAGAGCGCCGGCTTCTGGAAGGACTCGCCGGAGGTCGAGACCGGGGAGATCGTGCCCGAGGAATGCGGTACCGAAGTGTTCCTGTTTCCCGCCGCCTCCTATGCGGAGAAGGAAGGCACCTTCACGCAGACCCAGCGGATGCTGCAGTGGCGTGAAAAGGCCGTCGAACCGCTCCAGGACTGCCGTTCCGAGCTCTGGTTCTTCTATCATCTCGGGCGCATGATCCGGGAGCGGCTGGCCGGATCGACCGATGAGCGCGACCGCCCACTACTCGACCTGGCGTGGGATTATCCCGTGCACGGTGAGCACGACGAACCCAGCGCCGAGGCGGTGCTGATGGAGATCAACGGCTACGACGTGGCGACGCGCCGGCCGCTGTCGTCGTTCACCGAGATGAAGGCCGACGGCTCCACGCTGGGCGGTTGCTGGATCTACACCGGTGTATTCGCCGACGGCGTCAACCAGGCCAACCGCCGCAAGTCCCGTCACGAGCAATCGTTCGTGGCCCCGGAGTGGGGCTGGGCGTGGCCGCTGAACCGCCGCATCCTCTACAACCGGGCCTCCGCCGACCCCGAGGGCAGGCCGTGGAGCGAACGCAAGGCCTACGTGTGGTGGGACGCCGACCTCGGCCAGTGGACCGGCGCGGACGTGCCGGACTTCGAGAAGACCAAGTCGCCGGGATACCGTTCGCCGCTCGGTTCCGAGGGTGTCGAGGCCATCGAGGGGATCGATCCGTTCATCATGCAGGGTGACGGCAAGGGTGCCCTCTACGCGCCGCAGGGTCTCGTCGACGGACCGATGCCGACCCACTACGAGCCCGTCGAGTCGCCGTTCCGCAACCTGCTCTACGGGCAGCAGGCCAACCCGACGCGCCTGGAGTACCGCCGCGACGACAATCCGATGAACCCCGCACCGCCGGAGCAGCACGTCGACGTCTTCCCCTTCGTCTTCACGACGAGCCGGCTCACCGAACACCACACGGCGGGCGGGATGAGTCGCTACCTCGAGCACCTCGCCGAACTGCAGCCGGAGATGTTCGTGGAGGTCTCGCCCGTCCTGGCGGCCGAGCGCGGGCTCGAGCACATGGGCTGGTGTCACGTGGTCACCGCCCGCTCGGCGGTCGAGGGCCGAGTGATGGTCACCGACCGGCTGCGCCCGCTGAAGGTCGAGGGCCGGACCGTCCACCAGGTGTGGCTGCCCTACCACTGGGGCAGCGGCGGCAAGGTGACGGGCGACTCGGCCAACGACCTGTTCGGCATCACGCTGGACCCGAACGTGCTCATCCAGGAGACCAAGGTCGGCACCTGCGATGTCCGGCCCGGACGCCGGCCGACCGGCACGGCGCTGCGGGAGTACGTCGAGGAGTACGCACGCCGGGCCGGGGTGGCCGACTCCGTCTACCCGCCCATCGTCACCGCCTCGGACGCCGCCCAGACACGGTCCGCTGCCGCTCGCGAAGACGGGCAGGACCGCGCCGACCGGGAACCTCAGGAACGCGAGGGATCGCACCGCGAGCAGGAGGACGACGAGTGATGGGCCGCAACAGTCTCTTCGGACCGCTCGACCCGGCGCCCGACGCCGGCTACGACGATGCCCCGGCGCGGAAGGGCTTCTTCACCGACACCAGCGTGTGCATCGGCTGCAAGGCCTGTGAGGTCGCCTGCAAGGAGTGGAACGACGTCCCCGAGAACGCCTTGGCGATGCTCGGTACCTCCTACGACAACAGCCACTCGCTCAACGCCAACCAGTGGCGCCACGTCGCCTTCATCGAGCGACCGGCCGAGAAGCGGGCACCGGTGTCGCTGGGCCTGCCCACCATCGGTGCGGCACCGAGCGACCGACCCGACGAGGAGAAGCCCGACTTCCAGTGGCTGATGTCCTCCGACGTCTGCAAACACTGCACCCATGCCGCCTGCCTCGACGTCTGCCCGACCGGTTCCCTCTTCCGGAGCGAGTTCGGCACCGTGGTTGTGCAGGACGAGATCTGCAACGGCTGCGGCTACTGCGTGGCCGCCTGTCCGTACGGCGTCATCGACCGTCGCAAGGGACCGGAGGGAGACCCGAAAGTCGGCATCGCCCAGAAGTGCACGCTGTGCTACGACCGGCTCACCGACGGCCAAACGCCCGCCTGCGCGCAGGCGTGCCCCACCGAGTCGATTCAATTCGGCGACGTCGACGAGTTGCGCGCGCGGGCCGACGAGCGGCTGGCGCTGCTGCACGAGCGGGGCGTGACGGACGCCCGGCTCTACGGCAACGACCCCGACGACGGGGTCGGCGGAACCGGCGCGTTCTTCCTGTTGCTCGACGACCCCGAGGTCTACGGTCTGCCTCCGGACCCGGTGGTGACCACCAAGGACCTGCCGGAGATGTGGAATCGGGCTGCGGTCGCGGCGGTCGCAATGTTCGCGGGCGCGGCCGTGTCGTTCCTGAGGAGGGGCCGATGACCCAGGTGCAGCACGGCGGCAGCCCGGGCAGCCCCCACCGGTCGCGCGCCGGGCGCGGTGGCGATCAATCGATGGTGCCGGAAGCCGATTTCGACTCCTACTACGGGCGCTCCATCGTGAAACCGGCGCCGTGGGAACACGACATCGCCGTCTACCTGTTCTCCGGAGGCGTGGCGGCGGGATCCTCGATACTCGCCGCGGGCGCGGATCTGACAGGCCGCCCGGCGTTGCGCCGGGTCGCGCGGCTCGGATCGCTCGTGAGCCTGCTCGTCAGCGTGGGTGCTCTCGTCCACGACCTGGGTAAGCCGAGTCGTTTCCTCAACATGTTGCGGGTGGTCAAGCCGACCTCGCCCATGTCGGTCGGCACCTGGATCCTGTCCCTGCACGGTCCGTTCGCGGGGGTCGCCGCGGCAGCGGA
>NZ_JAUZMZ010000206.1:0-7684 GCF_036327435.1 Rhodococcus chondri
AGAGCGCGGACCGACCTTCCGTACACGGAATCGGCTCCGGTCAGGCTGTGCTCGGGCGAGGCTCGAACTTGATCCGTAGTTCCGGGATGCTCCGGGTGTACAGGCCCTGTTCCTGAGGTGTGAAACCGTCCTGATATTCGATGGAGTCCATCGTGTCGAGGATCAGGTTCAAAGCGATCGTCATCTCGGTCTTGGCAAGCAGCGATCCGACACAGAAGTGCCGGCCGAGAATGAACTGAACGTGGTTCGCAGCACCGCTGAAAGCTCGGTCCACATTGAGATCCTCGCGGAAGATGTCGAACCGGTCGGGGTCGGAGAAATGCCGTTCGTCGCGGTTCGCCGCTGCCAGCATCATGATGCATGTCGATCCCGAAGGAATTACGGTGTCGTCGATCTGCACCTCGTCCTCGGTCTGACGCATGATCATGTGTACCGGTCCCGAGTGCCTCAGCGTCTCCGCGATGACCCGGTCGGCCAATGTGCGATCCGCGCGGACCGCCTGCATCTGGTCGGGATGATCGATGAGGTTGCGGATCATGCTCGTGATCGCCTTGTCGGTTGTTTCACCGCCGGCAACCAGCAGGAGACTGACGAACGCCTTGATCTCTTCGTCGGACATCCGCTCGCCGTCGACTTCTGCTCGGCACAGGCGCGAGAGCAGGTCGTCCCCGTCCCCGGAACGTCGTTCCCCGATGATGGGAAGCATGTAGTCCCGTAGCTCATCATGGGTGCGTTGTGCTGCGGCGGTGATGGCGGGATCGCCGGCGAGGTTGTTCAGGTGCGCCATGATCGAGAAGTACCAGCGGCGGAACCGCTCGTGATCGCTCTTCGGGAGGCCGAGCATATCGACCATGACGTTGATGGGGAAGCGGCTCGTGAAGTCGGAGACCAGTTCGGTTTCACCGCGCCCGGTCACTTCGCCGAGAAGGTCGTCCGCCGTGGCGGCGACGATGCGTTCGACGAGTTCAGCCGCATTGTGGGTGATGACGGGCATGAACTTCTCGAGCCCGTTTCCGCGGAAGAACGGGTTGAGCAGCGAACGGTGTGTGGAGTGTTCGGTGCCCTCCATCTGCAGGATGGTGCGTCCGTGGATCGGTTCGAGTTGCCATTCGTAATTGCGACTCGAGAATTTCGGGCTACGGAACGCTTCGGCGCAGTCCTGATAGCGGCTGATCAGGTAGCTGTCGGTGCCCTCGTGATGCATGGCCGGGAAATGGTCGCGCAGCACCCGGTAGTGGGGGTACGGATCCCCGAGGAACTCGGGGGAGAGAATGTCGGGAGCGGTCGGGCGGGGTTCTACTGCGGTCACGCGATCTCCTCGAATCGAGTGGGCGGTGCGGAGGCAGCGGAAGACGTCAGTGTGAGCCACTGCACTTCGACTGCAGACTGTGCTCTATATCACGTAATGAGTGCTAACTATAATTATGAATGTCTCGTTGTCAATACTTTTGTCTGCGCCACGCCGCCGGAAGAGCGGGGTCTGTGGCGCACGACAAAGAGGGTGCCGTTCCGGTGGAACGGCATCCTGCTCCGAGGGGCCGGATCGACCGCCCTCGCCTGTGCTTTCGAATCAGTTGCGTGGCAACGTATTCAGGAACTCCTTGGTGGCATCGTCGCGGTAGACGTACTCCTGGTAGTGATCGACCAGCCCGCGCGTGTCGGCGTAGAAGAACCTGCCTCCTTCGCCGAAGGAGCCGTCGACCTCGACGGTGACGCCCCGCTTGCGGTAGTCGGACAACACCTGCTCGTACTCCTCGATCGAGTCGAGACGGCTGCAGATGTGATGGAACCGGAGTGCGTACTCGGTGGGGTCGGCCGGGAGGTGCCGGCGGTACAAGTCGACTTCGCCGGACACCGGCTGGATGATCTCGAACTGCATGTCACCGACATACGCCAGTGCTACGTCGATCACGACCTCTCCGCCCTCGGCAGTGGACAGGGTGAACCCGTCGAAGATCGCGATGTTCTCTATGCCCTGTCCCTCCTGGAACTGCTTCACCGCCTGCCGAACGTCTGTTGTAACCCAAGCCAATTGCATGATGTTCTTGAACATTCGAAGCCTTCCTGCTTGCCGATTCTTCAAGTGAGGTCCGGCGGTACGCCGAGTGGCGGGACCGGTTGCCCGCTCCCGCCACTCGGTGACGACGTCAGAAGAACCGCTTGACGACCTTCGCAGTCGGCGCGACGTCCATGTCCGAGCGGACGTAGAGCGCGTCTATGACCCGCTTGACCGGCAGGGTATGCCACGGATCGAGGTCGGATTCCACGCCGAACGAAATCGAGCCGCGGCCGGACCATGCCTGCTTCGGTGTCACGTGGCAGGAGTTGAGCACCAGATCCGCGAGCGACGGGTCGCCGCCCTCGGGGTTGGGGATGACCCGTAATCCCATCGGCTTCATGTCGTAGGGCTCGAGGTCTACGGGTCGTTCCGGCTTCATCTGCACGGTGCAGATTCGGGTTCCCTTGGGGCGCTCCACGATGCCCTGCATGACTTCGCTTTCCTGCTGCCATTCGATGTGACCGAGTTTCTTCGGATTGCCCCAGATCTCACGGCCCGCAGCCAGCGCGGACTCCTGGTTGAGCAGAATCCGGACAGGGTAGATGCACGGCTCGCCTTCCCATGTGCAGTCGAGGAACTGGTAGGCCTCCTCGTATGCACCGAAGGTGGTGAACGGCATCTTGGCGATGACGATCCGGACGGTTGCCGGCAGGGTGAGCTCGAAGCCCGCTGCTTCCGGCAGAATATCGAGCGCGGCGTTCTCGTCCGTCTCGTAGGAAACCGTGATGGTCTCCATATCGCGGTAGTAGACAGGCGGTTTCGGGTACAGCGGTTCGTCCACCGGCATCGTATAGCCGAACTTTTCGCGGGTGAGTCTTCCTTGCTTTGCCATGGTTGCTCCGAGCGTCGAGGTGAGCGATCAGCGTGCGTAGACCGGGACGGTTGTTCCTGCAGGGACGATCTTCTTGTCGAACTGGACTCGTTCGATCAGCGCGGTGTCGCAGAACTCCACCATCGAAGCGATCTTGCCGTCGCGGACCGTTACGATCCAGCAGTACTGATTGTTGTAAGCGACGCCGTTGCGCCCCATGCCATCCGACCGGCAGAACACCACGACCCGGTCGTCCTCGAGCGACAGCACATCCTCGACCTCGAGGGGTTTGATGCCGTATTCCTGACTCAGCCCCTGGACCGACGGGCCTTCGCGTTCTTCACCGCGGAAGTTGGCTCCCAGGAAGTCGTTCTGGATGGATTCGAGTCCGTGGTAGGTGCCGGAGATCGGCGTGGAGCCGATCAGGGTCCAGGTGGCGTCGGGGTGGAAGTACTTGACGAACGCCCCGTTGACCTCGTCGGCATCGCCGCGGGTAGCTGCGAGCCAGTCCTGGACGACCTGCTTTTCTTTGGATCCCATGGTTGCTGCACTCCGTGTTCTCCGCGGCAGAGGTGTTGCGGCGGGTGTGGTGACAGGATTGTCACGCGGACGGATCCGTTTACGACGGATCGGCATAGGAGATGCCTGCTCATGGGCGGGGTGATCGGATCGGATTCGCCGTCCGCGGCGGTCGGGACTATCCGGAATCCCGACACTGTGACGGTCATCACTGTAGCAGAGATGTGTTGGGAAGCAACAGAAACGGGCGTCGCCTTCCTGCAGCGACGCCCGTTTCGGGGATGTGTACCTACTCCGGAGACTTGGACGGACCCAGGGTGCGCAACGCGGCGAGGAAGCGCTCGGGGATCGTGGCTTTGGTGCCGTCGGAGTTGCGGACTGCGAACGTCATCTTGCCGTGCGCTACCAGCTCGTCGCCCCGCTCGAAGTCGAATCCGAGGACGTATGAGGTGTTGCCGACACGGTCGAGCACGATGGTGCAGGTGAGTTCGTCGAACACCTTGCAGCTGGTGATGTATCGGCATTCGGATTTCAGGCCGACGGTGTAGACGCCGACGGTGTCGAGCAGGGTGTGACTGTCGAGCCCGAACGAGTGCAGCCACACGCTGTAGGTGCGTTCCATCCACGGGTAGTTGATCGCGAAGTACGAGATGCCGACCGCATCGCAGTCACCGTAGGACAACTGAAACCGTTGCTGGGTAACGGGAATCGTGGTCATGGTCTGATCCCCCATCACGGGTGCCCACCGTCGACGGTGATGATCGATCCCGTCGTGAAGCTCGATGCGTTGCTCGCGAGGTAGAGCGCGGCGCCGACGATCTCATCGGGCTGTCCGCCACGCTTGGCCGCGAAACTCTGCGCGCGTTTGCCGAACGCGTCCATGTCCCAGGAGTTGCTCACGTCCGTGAGGAAGGTGCCGGCCATGATGGCGTTGCTGCGGACCGTCGGGCCGAACGCGTGGGCCATCCCGATGGTGACGGCGTTGAGGCCGGCCTTCGCGGCGGCGTAGGGGAGGATGTCGGGTCGCGGGTGCACTGATCCGGCGCTCGAAATGTTGATGATGGATCCGCCATCGCCTTCGGCCATCCGCTTCCCTACCAGTGCGGCGAGTCGGAACGGACCCTTGAGATTGACGCCGATCACTTTGTCGAAGAGGGTCTCGCTGACCGTGTCGAGGCTGTCGTACAGCGGCGACATCCCGGCATTGTTGATGAGGACGTCGACCTTTCCGAAGTGCGCATACGCTGCGTCGACGAGTTCTTCGATTGACTCCCATCGGCCCACGTGGAACGAGTGCGCGAGAGTCTTGCGTCCGGTCTCGGCGGTGATCTCGTCCGCGGTCGCCTGGCAGGAGGCCAGGTCACGGCTGGCGATCACGACATCGCACCCCGCGCGGGCGAGTCCGAATGCCATGGCGCGGCCCAGCCCGCGGCTGCCGCCGGTGACGATCGCTACGCGGTCGGTCAGGTCGAATGCCCGAGTCGGGTCGAATTCCGGGCGGGACTGTCCGGTTGATGCTTCGGCCATCTTCTTCCTCCACTGGTTTCGGTTGACTGGCCCTAATTCCTTGTTATTGTGATCATAGATTAGCGGAAAGTGACCCAGTTCACGAACCGATCGGACAACGCGCCTCCTCACGTCCCGCTTCCAGCCCGACGGCAGGCCGCATCGCCAGAAGGAGTACAGAGTGAGCAACGACCAACAGGATCTCTTCGCCCTGCCGCAGCGATACCTCGATCTGCAGGCCGCAGCACGCGAGCTCGCTGCCGACTGCGCCGATATCGCCGCCCGAGCCGACGAATCGGACAGTTTCGACCCGGACGTGCGAAAGCGCCTGGTGGCCTCGCAGCTCACGGAAGTCGTCGTCCCGGCGGCTTACGGCGGCCGCTTCGAGAAGGTCGACTCGCTGGCGGTGACGATCGTGCGTGAAGCCCTCGCCGGGGAGTCCGCGCACCTCGATTCGATGTTCGCCATGCAGGGCATCGGTAGCTACTGCATCAGCGTCGGTGGATCCGAGGAACTCAAGCAGGAATGGCTGCCCAAGGTCGCGCGCCTCGACGCCGTGGCCGCGCTGGGCCTGACCGAGCCCGACGTAGGTTCGGACTTGAAGGCACTGTCGACCACCATCGTCGAACGCGACGGCAAGCTGATCGTCAACGGGCACAAGTCCTTCATCACCAACGGCGGCGACGCCGACTTCTACAGCATCCTCGGACGCGAAGGCGACGGTTACTCGCTCGTGCTCGTTCCCGCGGACGCTCCGGGCCTGCGCACCGAACGCCCACACCAGATCATCGCCCCCCACGTGCTGTCGGACGTCATCCTCGACAACGTCGAGATTCCGATCGGCAACCGGATCGGTGAACCAGGCAAGGGTTTCGCTCTCGTGCTCGCGACCCTCGCGACCTTCCGTGTCTCCGTCGCCGGTGCCGCGGTCGGGCTCGCCCAGGCCGCCCTCGACGAGGCCGTGGCCCACGCCAAGACCCGCGAAGGCTTCGGTGTGACGCTCGCCCGCCTCGGCTCGGTGCCGGAACACCTCGCGAAGTGCTGGACCGACATCGAGATGGCCCGGTCGCTGACCTACCGCGCGGCGGCAGCGTCTGCCCGCGACGCGCGCGCGAACCTGCACCTGTCGTCGATGGCCAAGGTTGCGGCTACCGAGGTCGCGGCGAGCGTCGTCGACCGTTCGGTCCAGATCATGGGCCGTTTCGGACTCGTGCGCGGAGGAAAACTCGAGCGCCTCTACCGGGAGGCCCGACCCATGCGCATCTACGAAGGATCGACCGAGGTGATCTTCGATTCCCTCGCCAAGCAACTCGTCCGAGATGCCGGCTAGGCACCGAACCGGACCGGGAGGCAAAGCATGACGAACGTCAACAGCACCAAACTGGAGCGGGTGGTCATTCGGTTCGCCGGAGACTCGGGTGACGGAATGCAGCTGACCGGTGACCGGTTCACCGCGGAAGCGGCAATATTCGGCAACGACCTGGCAACCCAGCCGAACTTCCCCGCGGAGATTCGTGCACCCCAGGGCACGCTGCCCGGCGTGTCGTCGTTCCAGATCCAGATCGCCGACCACGACATTCTCACGGCAGGTGACCGTCCCGACGTGCTCGTCGCGATGAACCCCGCCGCGCTCAAGTCCAACGTCGCGGATCTGCCGCGAGGCGGCACGGTCATCGTGAACACAGACGAATTCACCAAGAGGAACCTGAGCAAGGTCGGGTACACCTCGAACCCGCTCGAGGACGGCAGCCTGTCGGATCTGGTGGTCCATCAGGTCCCGATGTCGTCGCTGTCCGCCGGTGCGGTCGAGCCCGTTGGGCTCAGCCGTAAGGACGGTGATCGGTCGAAGAATATGTTCGCGCTGGGCCTGCTGTCGTGGATGTACAACCGGCCGGTCTCCGGAATCGAGGAATTCCTGCGGACGAAGTTCGCGAAGAAACCGCAAGTCGCGCAAGGTAACCTGCTTGCCTTCCAAGCCGGATGGAACTACGGCGAGACCACCGAGACCTTCGCAACCACCTACGAGGTCGCGAAGGCCGATCTGCCGGCCGGAACGTACCGTCAGATCTCCGGAAATACGGCGCTGGCCTACGGACTGGTCGCGGCGCAGCAGTTGTCGGGCCTCGAACTCTTCCTCGGGACGTACCCGATCACGCCGGCCTCCGACATCCTGCACGAATTGACCAAGCACCGGCGCTTCGGCGTGACAACGTTCCAAGCGGAAGACGAGATAGCCGCCGTCGGGTCCGCGATCGGGGCTTCCATCGGTGGTGCGCTGGGCGTGACCAGTACGTCCGGCCCCGGCCTGGCACTCAAGAGCGAGGGCATCGGCCTGGCCGTCATGACCGAGATCCCCCTCGTCGTCATCGATGTGCAGCGTGGCGGACCGTCCACGGGTCTGCCCACGAAGACCGAGCAGGCCGACCTGCTGCAGGCACTGCACGGCCGCAACGGCGAATCTCCGGTCGCGGTGATCGCACCGTCCTCACCGGCCGACTGCTTCGACGCCGCTGTCGAGGCCGCGCGTATCGCGGTGACCTATCGGACACCGGTCCTGCTCCTGTCGGACGGAGCCATCGCGAACGGCTCGGAGCCATGGCGGATTCCGTCCGTCGATCGGCTCGCACCGATCGACCCCGCTTTCGAGCCGGCGCCGGCTGATGATGCTGCGCCGTTCCGTCCGTACGCGCGTGACCGTGAGACGCTCGCGCGGCCCATGGCGATCCCCGGCACGCCGGGGCTCGAGCACCGCATCGGCGGTATCGAGAAGGCCGACGGCAGCGGCAATA
>NZ_JAUZMZ010000207.1:0-7676 GCF_036327435.1 Rhodococcus chondri
GGACGCGGCGGCGACGGCTTCGGAGAACGCCCGCTGGTCGACCTGCGAGCCGAGCATCAGGGCGAGGCGCGTCAGGAACCCTTCCCGATCGGTCTCGTCGGCCTGGTCGAGGGCCGTGGACAACGCCAGCCACACGTTCTCGCGACGCTGCTCCTGCTCGGTGATCTGCTCGGCCGGACGTGCCGGCAGGGCGGCACCCTCGGGAGCCTTGCCGGCGCGCAGGGCGACGGCCACACCGGACAATTCGGCCACCGGAACCCGGCACAGGAGCAGGCCGTCGGGGCGGACCACGAATGCTTCACCGGCCGTGGCGCCGAGGGCGGCGGCGAGGTCGGACGCTTCGAGGACCGTGACACCCTCGGCAGCAGCGCTGTTCACGGCGAGCGCGCGCACGCTCTCCGGCGACAGGGACTGCCCGAGTTCGGCCGCGGCGACTGCGAGGGCGGCGCTGCCGGCCTCGTCGAGCCCGAAGCCGATCACCGCGAAGCCGGTGCCGCGGGCGAGGTTCAGCGAGCTTTCGACCGCTCCGCCGTCGGTGACGACCGTGATCCGGCGGTCCTCGACCGGGTCGCCGGGCAGGACGCCGTCGGTGCCCGGGGCGACGGACCACGTCAGTGGTGACAGCCGGGCGTGGGTGGCGCTGGACTGACGCGGGTTGATCAGGTGCCCGAACTCCGGGCGGCCGACCGCGAGCGCGAGCACGGCGTCGCGGGTGGTGCGGTGGCCGTGGCTGCCCGGGCTCATGATGAGGGTGGACTTGCCGGCATTGGCGACGTTCTGTTCCCAGGCGTTGTGCCGCTCGAACGAGTACGACTGCAGCAGAGCAGGTTCGGCGTTGCCGTGGATGACGGCGGCGAGCTGCCAGGCGAGGGTCTCGGCGTCTTCCATGCCCGAGTTCAGGCCGCGCACACCGAAGATCGGCACGAGGTGGGCCGCGTCGCCGGCGAACAGGAGCCGATCGTGGGTGAACTCTTCGAGCGCGAGGGCGCGGGCGCTGTAGAAGCCCTTCCATTCGAGGGTCCACGGCAGGTCGTTCTGCAGCCAGTCGAGGTGCTTGGCGATGCGAGCCCGGATGGCGTCTTCCTGGGTCTCGATCTCGGCGTCCTCGGACGGGTCGAGCTGGTAGTCGATGCGCCAGATGTTGCCGGGCTGCTTGTGCATGATGATCGTCGAGCCGGGGTTGCTCGGCGGGTCGAACCACACCATGCGCTCGGCCGGCAGGTCCGACTCCCAGTGGATGTCGGCGATGACGTAGCGGCCCTCGTAGCTGGTGCCCTGCAGACGCAGGCCGGCAAGCTCGCGCATGCGGCTGCGACCTCCGTCGGCGGCGACGACGTACCGGGCGCGCAGGAGTCGCTTGCCGTCGGCGGTGTCGATCTCGAGGGTGACCTCGTCGTCGCTGCGCAGGATGCCGGCGATGGACGCCTGCCAGTGCAGGGTGATGAGCGGGTTCTGCTCGAGGGTGTCGACCATGATCTGCTCGAACTCCGACTGGGAGACGTTGATCATGGGCGGGCGCACGTCGAAGTCGCGCTGCGGCATCTGGAAGTGCAGCACCTGCTGGTCGCGGTAGAAGCTGCGCCCACCGACCCACGGGAGCACGATCTTCTCGAGTTCGGCACCGAATCCGAGGCGGCCGGCGGCTTCGAGGCTGTGCCGGGAGATGCAGATGGCGCGGCTACCGAAGGACACCTGGTCGGCGGCCTCGATGATCGTGACCGGGATGCCGCGCTGAGCGAGCCCGAGCGCGGTGGCCATGCCGACCGGTCCGGCGCCCACGATGACGACGGGCAGCGTCTCGTCGGACGGCGTCATCGACTCGAAGGTCGACGCGGGGTACTTGGGAGGCTGGTAGTAGGTCGACATGGGTCAGACACCTTCCTGCGAGGGGGACTGTGCCTGCTCGGTGCTCGTGCCTGCGGAGGGCACGCGCAGGAGCAGGATGCTCAGGAGGCTGATCAGGGCGATCAGCACGAAGTAACCGGTGATGGCCATCGAGGTTCCGGTCGCGGCGAACAGCGAGGTCGCGACCATCGGGGCGAGACCGCCGCCGAGGATGGCACCGACCTGGTAGCCGAGTGATGCACCGCTGTAGCGGATCTTGGCGGGGAACAACTCGGCGAACAGCGCGGACTGCGGTCCGGCGCAGCAGCCGAGGGTGAACCCCAGCGTGATCATGGCCAGGAACATCACCGGCAGGATCGCGGTGTCCATGAGGGGGAAGAACAGTGCGGCGGCGACGACGAGCGCCGAGGACGCCTTGATGTAGATGGTGCGGCGACCCACGAGGTCCGACCGCCAGGCGCTGTACGCCATACCGGCCATCCAGAAGGGGCAGGAGGCGATGAGCAGAGTCAACATCGCGGTCTTGCTGTAGCCGAGCTGGGTTTCGCCGTACTTGAGGACGTAGACCATGTAGGCGTAGGCGATGCCGTTGGTCGCGATGAACGTGCCACCGGCCAGCAGGACGGTCTTCCAGTGCTGGGTGAGCACCTCGATGATCGGCATCTTCTCGTCGACCGGGGCGGGCGCGTCCTTGGATGCCTTGAATTCGGCGCTCTCCTCGAGACCGAGACGAATCCACATGGCGACGAAGACGAGGACGGCCGAGGCCAGGAACGGAACGCGCCAGCCCCACGAGTTGAACGCCTCGTCGCTGAGGAACATCGTCATCGGCAGGTAGACCAGGTTGGCCAGCAGCACCCCGGCGGGCACACCCAGCTGAGGTGCCGCGCCGTACAGGCCACGCTTACCGGCGGGGGCGTTCTCCGTGGCGACGAGCACCGCACCACCCCATTCGCCACCGACGCCGAGGCCCTGGATGAAGCGCAGCGCCACGAGCAGGATCGGGGCGGCGACGCCGATCGCCGCGTAGTTCGGCAGCAGGCCGATCGCGACGGTCGCAAAACCCATCAGCAGCAGGGACGCCACCAGCATCGACTTGCGGCCGATCTTGTCGCCGAAATGGCCCATGACCACGCCCCCGATCGGACGGGCGATGAATCCGACGGCAAGGGTCGCGAACGCCGCCAGGGTGCCGGCGACATCGGAGGAGTTCGGAAAGAACTGGGGTCCGAGCACGAGCGCCGCGGCGGTGCCGTAGATGAAGAAGTCGTACCACTCGATGGCGGTGCCGACGAAGCTGCCGAGCGCGGCTTTGCGCGCCGCTTTGGCCGACGGCTGTGTCGTCGTGTCAAGGACGGTCATATGGGGGTGCCCTCCGGCGAGATGAACTGGATGCGGTCCGGTTAACGAGCGTTCGGACGCGCTAGAAGCATCATGAGGGCGGTCACAATAGTTTGGAAAGCGCATAAATCGGTGGATCATTCACGGAAAAACCGTCAAAGATGTCTTTGGTCCTGGTCAGGGACACTAGGAGGACTCTGAGCGGCAACGACGAAATCGACAAAAGTCTGGGCCACTCGACTCGGTTGAGCATCTCGCCGCCATCCGAGCACCACCTTCACGGGACCGGGCGTCGGGTCGACGATGGCGCGGAGGGCAAGGGGCAGCCCCTCGTAGGTGACATCCACCGCCGGCCGTTGCAGGAGCAGCGTCCAGCCCAGACCTCTGCCCACGAACGACCGAGCGGNCTCGAAATTCTGGGTCCGGTATCCGATCGTCGGCGTGAATCCGGCTTCGGCGCACACATTCAGGGCGTGCCCGGAACTGGGAGGCGCGTCGAGCAGCACCATCGGCTCGTCGGCCAGGTCGCGCAACCGGACCGCGGCCGCGTCGGCCAGCGGATGGCCGCCCGCGAGCAGCACCATGGGGTATCGGACATCGAGCGTCACCGTTTCGAGGCCGGACTCGAGCTCGAGGTCGTAGAGGAAGGCCACATCGAGATCGTGGGAATCGAGCAGGATCCGGAGCCGGTTCTGCGTGTCCTCCCGGAAATCCACGCGGGCCCGCGGATGAGTGCGCGTGAATTCGGCGATCAGTGACGGCAGCAGCGTGGGTCCGAGCGAGGGGTAGCACCCCACCGCGACGGGACCGGCAACCGACCCGGCCTCCGAGTGGGCATCGTTCTGCAGTTCGGATGCGTGATGCAGCAGCATTTTCGCGCGGTCGAGCACCGCGTGGCCCGTAGGTGTGAGCTTCACACCGCGCGCCCGCTGCCGCACGAACAGTTTCGCGTCGAGCGCCTTCTCCAGGTCCGTGATCGCGGCCGACACCGCCGAATGGGACATGTGCAGCGCATCGGAAGCCGCGGTGATCGTGCCCCACTCGGCGACCGCGACGAATGCCGCGAGCTGGCGCATCGTGTATGCGGGCACGCCGTCCATCCTGGCCATACGGCCAACCGTATCCGGACACGGTGGACGTGGTTCAGGACACCACGATCCGATCTGCGATGTGGCCCCGGACCATCGACGGCACGGTCGCCGCGAACTTCTTCAGGTACGCGAGAATCCACTCCCGGTCCGAGGTAAGGAACGGGAAGTCGGAGCCCACCATGTGCCGCACCGCGAGCATGGGCAAAGGTGCGTCCAGGGCCCGGAACTCGCTGTTGCGCAACCCGGAGACGGTGCAACCCGGGTAGAACTGGCCCAGCATCAGCCCGTCGGTGACGAAACCGGACTTCCGATCGCCCTGCACCCGGTCGACGACCTCGAAGTCGGTGACGTCGGGAAAGACCACCACCAGCGCCTTGAGCGCCGCGTCGGACCCGGATTGCGGGGGCAGGTCGGCGAACAACTCGGCCATGTCGTCCGCGATCTCCCGCATGCGGTCCTCGTCGATGTCGCCTTCGACGAACACTGCCCAGAACAGACCGCGGCCGATCGACGGGGCCGCGAAGGGGCACACCGGTCCGGTGCGACCCAGATCCTCATGGGGCCGGCACAGGAACTCGACCGCCCAGCGGCGCAACTCGCCCGTACGGGGATGTTCGTCGGGGCGGATCTCGTCGAACACGCTGACCGGTTCGATGCCCGATCGACGTCCGCGGAGGGTGTCGGCTGAGGGGAGACGGTCGGTCATGACCAGGAGCCTTTCTCGAGGTGACGTGCGAGGACGGGAGTGATGTGGTCCAGCGCGAGCGCGCCGGTCAGATGCAGATGCGACACCGGCACGCGGTGGTGGTGGAGTTCTCCGCCGATGTGCGGCCGCCACGACTCGGTGGGTGACGGCAGGCCGCTCGCGGCGGCGTCGGCGGATTCGAAGAACAACAGCGCGCCGGGAACCCGGGCCGGGGTGTGCGCGATCGCGAGGTCGACGGTCCGCCCGAAGACGGATCGCACGACGTCGAGTTGTTCCGCGGTGACCGTGCCGAACGGTGCGGTGTCGCGTGTCTCCGCTGCGATCAGCTCGGCGCTCGGGGGCGTGACCGGCCCCCGCGACAGGTGGGTGTCGAGCATGGTCAGCGACGCGATCTCGTCGCCCGCCGCGGTGAGCTGCGCCGCGATCTCGTGGGCGATCTGCCCGCCCACCGAGTAGCCCAGCAGGTGGTAGGGCCCGTGCGGTTGCACCGACCGGATCCGATCGACGTACACGGAAGCGAGTTCGGCGAGCGTCGTGAACCGCCGGTCGGGCTCGGTGAACATCGGGGACTGCAGACCGTAGACGGGCCGGTCCCCCACGTGCGGCGCGAGCGCCGCGAAACACCACGCGAGACCGACCGCCGGGTGCACGCAGAACAACGGGTCGCCCGATCCGGTCGCGCGCAGCGGCAACAGGACATCGAGGGAGCGGGCGTTCTCGTCGCCGGGGCCCTCTTCGATTCGCTGTGCGAGGGATTCGGGAGTGGGGTGCGTGAAGATCCACTGCACCGGTACCTGGCCGCCGACCGCGTCGGCCAAGGCGGTGGCGACACCGGTCGCGCCCAGTGAGGTCCCGCCGAGTGCGAAATAGTTGTCGTCGAGCCCGACCGTGTCGATTCCGAGAGCTGCGCAGAACGCGGCGGTCACTGCGGTTTCCGCTGCCGTGCGCGGCGCCCGGTACGGAGGCCGGCCGACGGTGAGATCGGGCGCGGGCAGCGCGGCGCGGTCGAGTTTGCCGTTCGGCGTGACGGGCACGGCTTCGAGGGTGGTCACGGTGGCGGGCACCAGGTGGGGGGCGAGCCGGCGTTCGGCGTGGGCCCGCACCGCGGCCGGTTCGAGCACGGCACCGGTCGCGGGCACGACATATCCGTCCAGGCGATCCCCGCGCGCGGTGACAACGGCACGGTCCACGCCGGGGCAGTCGAGCAGGATCGATTCGATTTCGCCGAGTTCGATGCGGAACCCGCGGACCTTGACCTGCAGGTCGGCGCGGCCGACGTACTCGAGGGTGAGCGTCCCGTCCGCGCTGTGCCGCCATCGCACGAGGTCACCGGTGCGATACATGCGGCGACCGGGTGTTCCGAACGGGTCGGCGACGAACCGCGACGCGGTCACGCCGCTGCGGTTCCGGTAGCCGCGCGCCAGGGCCGGTCCACCGAGGTACAGCTCACCCACCACCCCGGTGGGCACGGGACGCAGGCGGGCGTCGAGGACGAGTTCGGTGACGCCGCGGATGGGACCGCCGAGCGTGACCGGCTCGTCGGCGGACAGCGGGTGACCGGCGTTGGTCTGGATCGTGGCTTCGGCGGGTCCGTACGTGTTGACCATGCGTCGTCCCGGCGCCCAGCGCGACACCAGTTCGGGTGGGCAGGCTTCCCCGCCGACCACGACGGTGCGTACGCAGCCGAGATCCGCGGGGTCCAGCGTGGCGAGCACCGAGGGCGTCAGCGCTACGTGCGTGACTTCTTCGCGGGCAATGACTTCCGCGAGTTCGGCGCCGCCGTACACGGTGGGCGGGGTGATCACGAGGGTGCCTCCGGTGGCAAGGGCCCACAGTTGTTCGAGGACGGCCGCGTCGAAGCTCGGGGAGGCGAAATGCAGAACCCGCGCGTCGGGGCCGAGCCGGAATCGGGTACGCTGCTCGGCCACGAGATTCGCCAGTCCGGTATGGGTGACGACGACGCCCTTCGGGGTTCCGGTGGAGCCGGAGGTGTAGATGACGTACGCGGCGTGCTCGGCGCGCAGCGGCGCGGTCCGGTCCCTGTGGGTGATCGTGCCGTCGGTGCCGTCGGTGCCGTCGGTGCCGTCGAGCACGATCCACGCGGCGGCGGGCAGCTGCGGACGCCACCGCTCGGTTGTGATGCCCGCTGCGACACCGGAGTCCGTGAGCATGTGCTCGATACGGGTGGGCGGGTAGTGCGGGTCGACGGGCAGGAACGCCGCTCCTGCCTTCGCGACGGCCCACATCGCGAGCACCGACTCCAGCGACCGGGTCAGTGCGACCGCGACCACGGAGTCCGGGCCGATGCCGCGGTCGACGAGGCGGTGCGCCAGCCGGTTCGAGCGTGCGTCGAGTTCGCCGTAGGTGATGCGCCGGTCTTCGTCGACGAGCGCGACCGCTGCCGGGTCGAGTGCGGCCGAGCGGGCGAAAAGATCGGCCAGCGTGACGGGTTCGTGATCCGCGGACCCGGCGACGGGAACCAGGCTCTCCCGCTCGGCGGTCCCCAATACCTCGACCTCGCCGACCGGTCGTGCCGGCCGGGCCACGAGCGCATCGAGCAGGCGCACGAACCTCGCGGCGAACGTCGCGACCGTGGTCGCGTCGAAGATGTCGGTGGCGAATCCGAAGGACGCGGTCACTCCCGCAGGCGCGCAGTCGCTGTCGACGTTTTCGCTCACCGCCAGGTACAGGTC
>NZ_JAUZMZ010000208.1:0-7436 GCF_036327435.1 Rhodococcus chondri
TACCCCGCCGCGGCCGGCGCCGCCGGGGTGCCCGTCGGCGTCGACGACGGCGAGATCCCAGCCGTCGAGCGGCAGGCCGATGCGGATCGGGCCGGTACCGTCCATGAGGGCGGCGCACGCGACGACCGTGGCCTCGGTAGGCCCGTAGGTGTTCCATACTTCGCGGCCCGGTACCGCGAGCCGCTCGGCCAGATCCGGCGGGCAGGCTTCCCCGCCGAAGATGAGCAGGCGCACCGCTTCGAGCGCTTCGGCCGGCCACATCGCGGCGAGGGTCGGCACGGTGGATACGACGCTGATGTCGCGGGAGATGAGCCACGGCCCGAGGTCCATGCCCGAGCGCACCAGTGAGCGGGGTGCGGGGACGAGGCACGCACCGTGGCGCCATGCCAGCCACATTTCCTCGCAGGATGCGTCGAATGCGACGGACAACCCGGCGAGTACCCGGTCGCCGGGACCGAGGGGGTCGGCGCGGCAGAACAGACGCGCTTCGGCGTCGACGAACGCGGCGGCGTTGCGGTGGTTCACCGCAACACCTTTCGGGGTGCCGGTGGAACCCGAGGGGAAGATGATCCCGGCCTCGTCCTCCCGCCGTGGCCCGCGCAGTTCGGGGTCCGGCGACGACGGCGCGGTGCCGGCCCCGATCCCGGCGTCGGTGACGATCGCGCTCACACGGGCTTCGCCGAAGACCAGTTCGGCGCGTTCATCCGGGTCGTCGGCGTCCACCGGCACATACGCGGCTCCGGCGGCGAGGATCGACAGGATGGTGACGTACAGGTCTTTCGAGCCGGAGGTCATCCGCACCCCGACGCGGTCGCCCGCACCGACCCCCGCGTCGGTGAGCCGGTAGGCCCCGGCGACCACCTCTTCGACGAGTTCGGCGTATCCGAGGGTCGTCGTGCCGTCGTCGATGGCGGGAGCTTCGGGGTGTGTGTCGGCGGTGGCCCGCAGGATGTCGACCAGAGTGCGCGGCGCGGGAGCGTGGGCCCCGCGGAGGAATTCCTCGGGAACGGTCGATGGTCTGTGGTCGGTGGGCTGGGCAGACAATCCGCGTGTCCTTCTTCTCGGTGGGCGGCTCCGGTTATCTCACGGCCAAGTGGACAGAACGTGAACTTTCGGGGTGGACCGCCCGTGCGCAGAGGGCCGCTGCGTCATGGATCAGCAAAGCACGGAATGCCTGTTGTCGCTGGTCGGTCTACGTATCGAGGTGCTGTCGCCGGCCGGTCGGCCGGCCTGATTTGACACGAACTGTGGTGACTGTCATTCTCTTCGGCAGGTCATGAGTACCAGCATCAAGCCCCGGCTCGCTGGTCGGCAACCCTCCTCCGCGGTGGGGTGCTCCGGGTGACGACCAGGCTGTGTTTCCGATACCGGACACGGCAAGCGCGGACTCCGCCGGCGATCGAGACTTATCGTCGTGGCGATCACCGACGGGTCCCTGGATCGAGGGATATTTGTCATGACTGCCGCATTGACCGCCACCTGTATTGCGCCGTTCGCCCCGGTTTCGGGCCGTGACCTCCAGGTTCCGCTGGTGCAGGGTGGAAGTTGCACGTACGCGAACTTCGATTACGCGGCGAGTGCCCCGGCGCTCGCGACGGTGACCGACCGGATCGCCGAACTGCTGCCGTTCTATGCGAGCGTGCACCGGGGAGCCGGGTATGCGTCGCGGATCAGTACCGCGAGTTACGAGGATGCGCGTGCGTCGGTGTCGCGGTTCGTCGGCGCCGATCGGGATCAGGTGGTGGTGTTCACGCGTAACACCACCGATTCGTTGAATCTGCTCGCGACCGCGGTGCCCGGCGACGTGGTGGTACTCGATGTCGAACACCACGCGAACCTGTTGCCGTGGAAGAGTTCTCGTGTGGTCGAGGCGGCAGACACCGTCACGGAGACGGTGCGTCGCCTCGCGGCGGAACTGACGCGGGCTCCCGCCGCGCTGCTCGCTGTCACGGGCGCATCCAACGTCACCGGTGAGGTGCTGCCCATCGCGGAACTCGCCGAGCTCGCGCACTCGTGCGGAGCGCGCATCCTCGTCGACGGTGCTCAGCTGGTACCGCACCGGCGGGTCGATCTGGCCGCTTCCGGTGTCGACTATCTCGCTTTCTCGGGCCACAAGCTGTACGCGCCGTTCGGCGCCGGTGTGTTGGTCGGGCGTCGCGACTGGCTCGATACCGCCGAGCCGTACCTTGCCGGTGGCGGTGCGGTACGCGAAGTGGCCCTCGACCGCACCGAGTGGGCGTGCGCTCCCGCCCGGCACGAGGCCGGCAGCCCGAACGTGCTCGGGGCTGCGGCACTCGCCGCAGCGTGCGACACGCTCGCCGGATTCGACACGGACGCCGCCGCCCGGCACGAGGAAGAGCTGTGCAGCCGGCTCGTCGAAGGCCTGCGTGACATCGACGGAGTAGAACTTCTTCGGCTCTGGGACGATTCGAGCGATTGCGTCGGAATCGTCACCTTCACCGTCGACGGTTTCGAGCCGGGTGAGGTGGCGGCGTACCTCTCGGCCGAGCACGGTATCGGCGTGCGCGACGGGCGGTTCTGCGCCCATCCTCTCCTGGCCCGCGTCGGCCGTTCCGGCGGTGCGGTGCGCGCGTCGCTGGGGTTGGGCAGCTCCTCCGACGACGTCGAGCGGCTGATCTCGGCGCTGCGGTACCTCGTCGCCGGAGAACGGTCCTGGTCGTACGCGAAGACCGACGGACTGTGGAGCCCGTCGCCGGAGACTCGTGCCCGGCTCGCCGACGCCGGTGCCGGCGCTTCCGAGTGCGTCTGACCGAGTCGCGCGAGGCCGGTCGGTGCTTTCTCGGCGACAAGATATTACTGTTGAGTAATGACCGATCATTCCAGCTGGAAAGCGTTCACCGTCGAGCGCAAGGGCCACGTCGCCCAGGTGACACTCATCGGCCCGGGCAAGGGCAACGCGATGGGTCCGGACTTCTGGACCGAACTACCCGCGGTATTCACCGAACTCGACGCCGATCCCGAGGTCCGCGCGGTGGTGCTCGCCGGTTCCGGCAAGCATTTCTCCTTCGGCCTCGATCTGCCGGCGATGGCCGGGGACCTGGCCGCGGTACTTGCCGACAAAGCTCAGGCCAAGCCCCGCACCGACTTCCACGCGATGGTCAAGCGCATGCAGGCCGCGATCACAGCGGTCGCCGATTGCCGCAAGCCCGTGGTCGCCGCGGTGCAGGGCTGGTGCATCGGTGGCGGGGTGGACCTCATCACGGCGGCAGACATCCGCTACGCGAGCGCCGACGCGAAGTTCAGCGTCCGTGAGGTCAAGGTGGGCATGGTCGCCGATGTCGGGACACTCGCCCGGCTTCCACTGATCATCGGCGACGGCCACGTCCGTGAGCTCGCACTCACCGGCAAGGACATCGACGCCGCGCGCGCCGAGAAGATCGGACTGGTCAACGACGTATTCGACGACGCGGATGCCGTCCTCGCAGCGGCCCACTCGACCGCTGCGGAGATCGCGGCGAATCCGCCACTCGTCGTACACGGCATCAAGGACGTCCTCGACCACAGCCGATCCGGGAGCGTGGACGACAGCCTCCGCTACGTGGCGGCCTGGAACGCGGCGTTCCTGCCGTCCGAGGATCTGACCGAGGCCATCACCGCCGTCTTCGAGAAGCGGCCGCCCAGCTTCAAGGGGCAGTAGCGCTCCGACCGGACAGCACACGAAGAAGTCTCCCGGCCGTTAACGGAGTGGCCGGGAGACTTCTTCGTGCGTTTGTGCGTTTGTGCGCCGGCGGCGTCAGTGCCCGCCGTTGTCCTTCAGACGCGCGATCGACGCGGTGACCTCGGCCTCGGCCTCGGCGCGACCGGTCCAGTCGGCAGCCTCGACATGCTTGCCCGGCTCGAGATCCTTGTAGTGCACGAAGAAGTGCTTGATGGCGTCGAGTTCGAACTGCGGCACGTCGCTGATGTCCTGGATATGATCCCATCGCGGATCGCCTGCCGGGACCGCCAGCACCTTGTCGTCGCCACCGGCCTCGTCGACCATCTTGAACATTCCGACCGGGCGGGCGTCGACGAGGACACCCGGGAACACCGACTCGGGAAGCAGCACGAGGCAGTCGAGCGGATCGCCGTCCTCGCCGAGCGTGTTCTCGATGTAGCCGTAGTCGGCCGGGTAGCCGAAGGAGGTGTACAGGTACCGGTCGAGCTTGACGCGGCCGGTTTCGTGATCGACCTCGTACTTGTTGCGTTGACCCTTCGGGATCTCGATCGTGACCTCGAACTCCACGCGCTGCCTCACTTCGTCGCTGTTTACCTGCCGATACGGTTGCTGTATCCGCGGTGATGGTCCGCACAGAGGATAACGGTCGCGGCGCTAGGCTGGAGGCTCAGGTACCGGACCACCTGAGCGGCCTACCAGGGCGCAAGTGTGTCGAACGCAGCGGAGGCGTGTTGGCGGGGCAGGAAAAAAACAAGAAGCAGGGTGTACTGGCCACGCGCCGACGTCGCAGCTTTCGGATCCTGCTCGGCATCTGGGTGGCCGGTTTTCTGGCTCTCGTCGTCGGTGGCGTATTCGCGGTGTACGACGTCCAGAACACCGCGTCGGCCGCGATCGCTCCGGCTCCCGCCCCGGTCGTGGCCACTCCGCAGGTGATGCCCGTCGTCGCCGACGCGCCCGCCCCGACTCCCGCCGTCCTCGCCGTCGCACTCGAGGAAGCGGTGACGAACCCGGCGCTCGGCGCATTCACGGGTTCGATCACCGACACGGCCACCGGCACGGTGCTGTGGTCCCGGGAGCCCGACCGCGCGATGGTTCCGGCGTCCACCACCAAGATGATCACCGCGGCCGCCGCACTGATCGCGTTGCCCGCCGACCATCGGGTCACGACCCGCGTCGTCGCGGGTTCGCGACCCGGCGAAATCGTGCTCGTCGCCGGCGGCGATCCGACGTTGACCGCCCGGGCGGTCGGGGAGAGCAGCTTCTACCGCGGGGGACCGCGCATCGCCGATCTCGCCGAACAGATCCGCCGCTCCGGTGCCGTCGTGGACACCGTGCTCGTCGATACCGGTATCTACGGCGGCGAGACACTCGCCCCCGGCTGGTTTCCGGACGACGTCGGCGAAGGATATGTCGCGCCGATCGAACCGGTCATGCTCGACGGTGGACGGCTGAGTCCGCTCGAGGACGAGTCGCCGCGCAGCCCGACTCCGGCCCTCGACGCCGGCCGCGCACTCGCGGTCGCGGTGGGAGCCGACCCGGCGTCCGTCGCGCTCGGCACGGCCTCCCCCGGAGCAGCGCCCATGGCTGTCGTCGAGTCGGCGCAGTTGCGCGAGCGGCTGGCACAGATGGTCACGCTGTCCGACAACGTCCTCGCGGAAGCGATCGGCAGGGAACTGGCCATCGCATCCGGCACCGCCCCGACGTTCCAGGGCGCGGTCGACACCGCAGTCCGCACCCTCGAGGGCGCGGGCTTCGACATGGGCGGAGTCGCGCTCCGCGACCTGAGCGGGCTGTCGGTGGACAATCGGATCCCTGCGCGCGTGCTCGATGCCGTGATCGCGACGGCGGCCGGACCGGACCGGCCCGCACTGCGGCCGCTCCTCGACTATCTACCGGTTGCCGGAGCCACGGGCACACTCGCCGATCGCTACGGGACGACGAACCGTGCCGGTGCGGGATGGGTCCGCGCGAAGACCGGCACCCTGACCTTGGTCAGTGGCCTCACCGGGTACGTCGTCGATACCGACGGCCGGGTGCTGTCGTTCGCGTTGCTGTCGAACGACCGATCCCCGGCGGAAGCCCGGCCCGCGCTCGACGCTGTCGCCGCGGCGCTTCGAGGATGTGGCTGCAGGTGAGCCCAGACCGCGGATAGACAGACCGCGGATAGAACGAAGGGGCCGGCAATGACCAGAGCTGAAAGAGCGCTCGGCGACGCGATCGACTGGGGATTCGCCGCCGGCGTCGGCGCACGGTTGGCGCGTCCGGGACCTGCCATGTCGCGCTACACCCACGATGCCGTCGTCGCGGAACTCGCATCGGCGTCCGAACGCTCGGAGGGGCCCGTACGGGAGCTGACGAAGCTCGACGGCGGTCACGGGAGCCCCCGCGCGGCGCTGGTCGTCGACCGGCCGGGTTGGGTGCATGCCGCGGCTTCGTCGATGGCCGATCTCACCGGGGCCGGAGACAGCGGCCTCTGGCTCGGGAAACCCGCGGGTGCGCAGGCCGGCGCGATGCTTGCCTACCTGTCGTCCGCTGTGCTCGGCCAGTACGATCCGTTCTCGCGCACCCTGCTGCTCGTCGCCCCGAACATCGTCGCGGTCGAGCGGGCACTGAAAGTGCCGGCTGCCGACTTCCGGCTGTGGGTGTGCCTGCACGAGGTCACCCACCGTGTGCAGTTCGCGCAGGCCCCGTGGATGGCGGAACTCATGCGCACCGCTGCCGCAGACCTCGGCGCGGCCGTCGACGAGCCGCTCGGCGAGCTCGCGGGCCGTGTCGTATCCGCGGTCCGTGACCTGCGCACGCCCGGTGAGAAGACGATGGCGCAACGGGGCGTGCTCGGGCTCATGCGGGCCGTGCAGGCAGAGCCGCAGCGAGAGGCTCTCGATCGTCTGCTCGCGCTGGGAACCCTGCTCGAAGGGCACGCCGACCACGTCATGGACGGTGTGGGACCGTCCGTCGTCCCTGCGGTCACCCGCATCCGGCAGGCGTTCGACAGCCGGCGCCGGCGCAGCACGAACCCGATCCACCGCCTCATGCGCACACTGCTGGGCATGGACGCGAAGATGGCGCAGTACGTGCACGGCAAGAAGTTCGTCGACACCGTGGTCGGCCGGGTCGGCATGGTGGAGTTCAATGCCGTCTGGGCCGGCCCCGACACGATGCCCACGCTCACCGAGATCGACGACCCGGACGCCTGGATCGCGCGGGTGCTGGGCTGACCGTGGCACAGACACCTCCGCTCCTGCCCGAGGCACCCGCCATCCACCAGGTGCGGCTGGCCGTACGCGCGTGGCTCGCGGCGCACGGCGTCCGGTCCGTCGCGGTGGGCCTGTCCGGCGGAGCCGATTCTGCTGCCCTGACCGCTGCCGCCGTCGCAGAGGCCGAATCGGTGCATGCGGTCGTCGTCGACCATCGGCTGCAAGCAGGATCGGACGTAACCGCGTCGCGGGCCGCAGCATTCGCGCGTTCTCGCGGATGCGCGACGGTATGTGTCGTGCCCGTCGACGTCACCGGCCCCGGCGGCCCCGAGGCCGCCGCCCGCGCCGCCCGGTACCGCGCGCTCGGCGAAACCCGGCGGGGAATGCCGGTGCTGCTCGGGCACACCCTCGACGACCAGGCCGAAACCGTTCTGCTGGGTTTGGGGCGCGGCTCGGGTCTCCGCTCGATCCGGGGCATGGCCGAGTTCGACGATCCGTGGGCACGGCCGCTGCTCGGCATCCGGCGCGACACCACCCGGCAGGCCTGCGACGAACTCGGA
>NZ_JAUZMZ010000209.1:0-7387 GCF_036327435.1 Rhodococcus chondri
GTGGACGTCGTCGCGCTGACCGACCCGCTCACGCGGACGATCTCCATCGCCCACCGGGGTACAGCAGCCGACCGGCCGCCGCTGCAATTGCTGATCGACGCGGTACGTGCCGCGGCGGCAGCACAGGGGTTGGCCGCGGAGTCGCCGTACCGGTAGCCGAGGACGACGCAAGTGTTTCCAGCGTGCGGTGTTCGTCGTCATGAATCTTCGCGCGGTGAATAAAGCTTCACGCGCGGCGGTCCGTGAGTAAAGATCTGTTCACCGAGCAAGGCGAAGCGATAGCAGACTTCGAATGGTGCGCCCCCGCCCTACGAACATCTACCCACGCGGTTCGGCCTGGTGAAATGGGCAATTTGCACGACGCGGATGGCCTCGCCGGCGCTCTACCGTCGACGGTAACGGCAGGACGACACGGCGAGGTGAGCCCGATGCTGCAGACCCAGGATGCGATGCGAACCCGACTGTTGCGCGGGCTGCCTGTCACCACCCGGCACCTCGACATCGACGGCATCTCCACGCAGGTCCTCGAAGGCGGGCAGGGTCCGTCGTTGCTGCTCCTGCACGGCGGCATCGAAGCGGGCGGAGTGTACTGGGCCCCGGTGCTGTCGCGGCTTACGGAGCAGTACCGGGTCGTGGTGCCCGACGTGCCGGGACTCGGCGAATCCGCGCCACTCGCACGTCTGGACACCGACACGTTCGCCGGATGGTTCGCGACGCTGCTGCACCGGACCTGCCCGGACGGTGCGGCGCTGGTCGCGCACTCTCTCAACGGCAGTCTGGCCGCCAGGTTCGCCGCCGATCATGGCGAGCAACTGCGTCGACTCGTGATCATCGGTGCGCCCGGACTCGGCCGCTTCCACCTGCCCCCGGGACTGGCAGTCGCGTCGATGCGCTGCACGGTCCACCCCAGCGAGCGCAACCTCCGGCGGTTCCTGCCGTGGCCGTTCCTCGACTGGCAACGGACCGCGGCGCAGGAGCCGCAATGGTTCGAGTCGTTTACCGCGTATATGGTCTCCTGCCAGCGTGTTCCGCATGCCGGGCGGGCGATGCGGCAGCTGTTGAAGGCCGGGACATCGAGAATTCCCGACGCGCAACTCAGGCGCATCTCCGTTCCGACCACTCTCATCTGGGGTCGTCACGACCGGATGGTTCCCCTGCGGATCGCCGAAGATGCCGGCACCCGCTTCGGCTGGCCGCTGCACGTGATCGACAACTCCGGGCACGTACCGTTCGTCGAGCAACCCGCCGCATTCCTGACCGCACTCGAGGAAGAATTGGGGAGCTAGCGGCATTTTCGCGGCCTATCGTTGTCCCATGGACCCGCCCGTGACGCGGTACATCCAACGCGACGGTCACGCACTGGCGTACCAGGTCGTGGGCGGAGGGCCGCACCCGGTGGCATGGTTCTTCGAGGACATGATGCATCCGGACCTGATGTGGACCGATCCGCATTTGCACTACAACTTCGAGCGTTGCTCCAGCTTCGCGCGCTCGTTGTTCTTCCAGCGCCGCGGATTCGGACTGTCGGATCCCGTCGACCACGTCCCGACACTCGAGGAACAGGCGGACGACGTCCTCGCGGTACTCGACGACGCCGAAGTCGCGCAGGCCACGCTGGTCGGCGCAGCGAGTACCTGTGGGGCGCTCGCCCTCGTGGCCGCCCGATGTCCCGACCGGGTTTCCGGACTGATCCTCGCCGAACCCTGGTCCGACACCCTGCTGTCCGAAGGCGACGACCCACCGGCCGGGTGGACCGCCTCCCAGCGAAACCGGTTCGTCGAAGCGTATCGGGGCGCGTACACACGCTGGGGCCACGGCGAACTGACGGCCCTGGCACACCCGACCCTCGATGTTCCGCACAATCGCCGCATCATGGCTCTGCTCGAACGCTGTTCGGCCACACCGGCAGCCGCTCAACAACACCTCGAGTGGGCTCTGCGGGCAAACTACGCGTGGGTGTTGCCGTCGATCCAATGCCCGACGAAGGTACTGCACCAGCCGGACACTTTGTTCGCCCGAGACGCCGTCCGCCGCGTCGCTGAACTCGTCCCGAACGGCCGATTCCACGACCTGCCCTCGATCCCGGTCGGCGCAACCCTGGGTGAGGCGTTGATTCCGGTACTCGGCCACGTAGAGGAGGTCGCCACCGGTGCGGTCCGTCCGGTCGACGCGGACAAGTTTCTCGCCGCCGTCCTGTTCACCGATGTCGTCCGCTCGACCGACCTGCTCGCGGAGATCGGCGACACCCACTTCGCGACGTTGCTGGCCGCGCACGGCAGACTGGTGCGCGTCGAGGTCGAGGCAGACGGGGGCACCCTGGTCGGCATCGCGGGCGACGGAACCCTGAGTGTGTTCGACGGCCCGGCGTCCGCCCTCCACTGCGCACACCGAATCATCCGCACCGCGTCGGCTCTCGGATTGTCGGTCCGTTCCGGTGTGCATGTCGGGACGGTCACCCGCGCGGGTCCCGAGTTGACCGGGATGACGGTGCACATCGGCGCCCGCATTGCCGCGTCTGCCGGGCCGAGGGAGGTGCGGTGCTCGCAAATGGTGCGTGATCTCGTGGTCGGCGCCGACATCGACTTCACCGACCTCGGCAGACACCGCCTCAAGGGCGTCCCCGGTCAGGTGCACATGTTCACGGCGACGAACCGGACCCGGCCCACGCAGCCGGCGGCGCCGCCCCGCCCGACCCTTGCCGACCGCGCGGTACTGACCATGGCGCGCCGTGCCCCCGGCGTGCTCCGCGACCTCGCGCGCCTCGCGGGCCGTCGCAGCCGGCAGTGATGTCCCTGCGCAACAAGAACAGACACAGTTTCGTAAGGACGCCGCTCGCTTTCCTGCGCGGCAGACGGATCGGACACCGGTGCCTTCGTTTTTGTCAGGCGTGCCCTACGTCCGCGTCGGCGTCAGCACCACCTTCAAGGCGCCCGTCTCCCCCGCCTTCCCGAACACGTCGTAGGCCTCCTCGAACTGGTCCAGAGTGAAGCGATGGGTGATCATCGGCGACGTGTCGAGCCGTCCACTCTCCACGAGTCCGATCAACGTCGGAGTGGAGTACGTGTCGACGAGGCCGGTCGTGATGGTGAGGTCCTTGATCCAGATGTCCTCGAGATGCAGCATCGCGGGTGCACCGTGGACACCCATGTTCGCAACGTGTCCGCCCGGCCGCACCAGCGCAACCGCCTGCTCGAACGTCTCCGGAATGCCGACGGCTTCCATCGTGACGTCGGCGCCGAGACCGCCGGTCAGATCCCGCACGATCGCGGCAACGTCGTCGCTCTTGCTGTTCAGGACGATGTCGGCGCCGAACGCCTTCGCAGCGTCGAGTCGACTGTCGACCAGGTCGACGACCACGATGTGGCTCGGGCTGAACAACTTGGCACCGAGAACAGCGGCCAGCCCGATCGGACCGGCACCGATGATGACGACCACATCGGCGGGGCGCAGCGCGCCGTTGAGCACACCGACCTCGTACGAGGTGGGCAGGATGTCGGCGAGCATGAGCATCTGTTCGTCGCTCACACCGTCGGGGACCTTGTGAGTGGAATTGTCGGCGAAGGGAACTCGCACGATTTCGGCTTGAGTTCCGTCGATGAGGTGGCCGAGGATCCAGCCGCCACCGTTGAGACATTGTCCGTAGCGGCCCTCGCGGCAGAACCGGCATCGTCCGCACGCGGAGATGCACGAGACCAGCACGCGATCGCCCACCGCGAGGTTGCGAACTCCGGGACCTATTTCGACGACGGTACCCACAGCTTCGTGGCCGAGGATGCGGCCGTCGGTCACCTCCGGTACGTCACCGCCGAGGATGTGGAGGTCGGTACCGCAGATGGTCACAGCATCGACGCGCACGATCGCATCGGTCGGGTCTTGGATGGTCGGGTTGGGAACGTCCTCCCAGGAGCGCTGGCCTGGGCCGTGAAACACGAGAGCTTTCATCATTCGGCCTCCCTGCCGATCGATGGGTTCGCGTTCCAGGATGACATCGTCGGTGGGTTCAGGAGGCGGGTCCGTGGCTTTCGTCGGCGAGCAGGGACGGTGCGGACCTCAGCGCGGGGCGGCATCCACCAGATCGTGCTCGACGCCGTAGTCCACGCGCATCCGATCCATCGCCACGTCGCGAACCTTGTAGGCACGAGCGGTGCTGCGCTGTTTGTCGGGATAGCGGCGTTCCTGGATGCGGTTGATGAGTGCGAGCGTAGGTCCGACTCGACGCAGCACATGCTTGAGCGGGCTGTCCGGGATACGAAGCGCGTCGGCGTCGGTATCTCCGATGAATACGCGCTGCAATCCTTGAATCACCCTTAATGACAGTGCTTTCCGAATTCGGTCACTACCCGGCAACAGGTTGGCCAGCTCGGGGACAAGGTAGTCGCAGGTGAGCGCGGCGACGAATTCCCGGTCGTCGCCGCTGGGGCCGGGTGACGTCAGCCGGTACAGCTCCTCGACGAGGACGTGATCGGCTTCGGTGCGCAGGTTCAGCTCGTCACTCATTCCGATGACGTGCCCGACGTAGCGCCACAGGTGGTAGATGTCGTCGAGTTCGCGTTCGGTGAAGCGCACCCCGAGTGTGTGCATGGCCTCGACGCAGATATGCCCGAACTCGGCCATGGTGAATGCCATGTAGGGCTGCGGAATCGGCACACCCCACGCGTCCTTGTCCCACAATCCACTCGCCACGATTCCGCGACGGACGTGCGCGTGAATCAGCCGAACCCGAACAGTGAATGCGAAACCTTCGCCGCCGCGGCGCATTCCGCCACGCGCGATCACGTGTCGCAGCCACTCCCCCACCTCGACGGAACGCACCGCGGGCTGGGTGACGTAGCGGCCGGTCAGCGCGAGTGGTTTTCCGGCGATCTCGTTGCCCGCCCCGCGCACGAGCGACGCGGCGCCGAGCACCATGCCCATCACCGGAGTGTGCCGGATCAGTGCGTCGGCGGCGTTGTCGAGGCGGTCGTGGTCGAGCCAGTCGGGTTCGTCGTCGAGGAACTCGAACAGCGCCCGCAGCGACGCGGGTGCGTCCGGGACCGCACCGATACCGCCGGCGAGTGCCGCGCGCACCGCAGCGGTCGCAGACGACGAGCCGAAGCCGTCGTTCACGACCGCATCGGCCAGGGGATCGGCCTGCCACATCCCGTCGAGCCATCGACGACCGAGATCTCCGTAGCGGGTCACCGCAAGATCGGCGTTCACGAGGGCGCGAGGAATCCGTGGCTCCATGCATTCAATGCAAACACGAGAAATCCTCACTTACTATTCACTTTTTATGGGGACCCCGCAGAGCGGTAATACAGCAGGTAAGACGGGGCGGAAGGCACCTGTCCAGCGCCGCAGCGTCGCGATGCGCAAGCACCTGCTCACTTCTACGCAAGCCCTTCTCGAGCGTCGCCCCGCGGTGAGCCCCAGCACGACCGCTCTCGCCGACCACGCTCACGTGAGCATCGGGACGGTCTACCGCTACTTCCCCGACATGGACGCCATCATCGACGAACTGCGCATGGCGGCGGTTCACAACATCACCACCGCGCTTTCGACCTCCATCGCCAGGGCGATGGACCAGCAGCCGCTGGACGCAATGGTCACCGTCGTGGAAAGCCTGACGTCGGCGTTCGAGAAGCACGCGGCGGTGCTCCGGGTGTCGTACACATCCGACGAGGCCGAGTTCGGCCTCGCCTGGGCCGAGATCGAAGGTCCGCTCCGCCCACTGGCCCGAATCATCCCCACCCGACTGCGACCCGACCTCGATGAAGCCGCGATCGACGACCTGGTGTTCATCATCATGGGCGCCACCGCGAGCTTGTGCTCACGGATCGCACTACTGCGGCCTGCGCAGTCCGACCGCGCCAAGCTGATCGCGGTGTCGGCGCGCATGCTGCTGGCAGCGGTCGAGGGGGCCTAGCGCCGGGTCAGTCTCGAACTTGGTTACGTAACTCGTCATCCAAGGTAACCCGCACAAGTGCCGCCGCAAGAGTTGCGACGTGCCTGTTCGGAGCGAGCTTCGCCAGTTCCTTCGGGATCGTGGGTAGACCGAGTTGTTCGGCGCCCTGCTCCGACCGCTTGTCGAAGTAGGGCCGAACCCACGTCCAGACATTCTGAACTTCACGGAGAAAAATCTGGGCGCCGACGGATCCGATGCCGTTGAATTCTTGAAGGAGGCGGGCTGCGGCAGTCGGGTCCTCGTCACTCCGGCGGGCAAGCTCGCGCAGGTCGCCGTGGTATTCGGATTCGACGCGCCCTCCCAACTCCCGCAGACGGGTTGCGGTGCTCTCGTCGTACCGCGCATAGTGCCCGCGACCGAGGGCGGCGATGACCTCTGCGCGCGGGGCGTCGGCTATGGCCTTGGGGGTGCGCCAGCCGGCGTGGAAGAGTTCACGTGCTGCCGACACTGCGATATCTGCGGATATCCGGGTGCTGGACAAGAGGGCGAGCACGAGGAGCTGGAACAGCGGCTTGGGTGTGTCCTTCAAGGTGATGCCGGCGTCGTCCGCGTAAGTCCGGCCGGCGAGGTCGAGCAGCTTCTTCACGGTGTCCATCGATCCCTCCTCACAGGACAGAGTACGCGCGGTGAACAGTTCTTCACTGCTGCAATTCCGTTGGTGAACAACGATTCAGCGTGCAGAGTCTGCTGTGCTAGTCTGCTCCACTATCAGCGGATCGGGGGGTCGCGTGGGTGGGTGGAGACGTGTCGCGGGGAGTGTGGGGCTCGTCGTCGGAATAGCTGTTGCATCGGCGTGTGGGTCGGGAAGTGCAGCAACCGAACCTGACGAACCGGCAGAGGCGGCAACCTCGACGACGCGCACACCTCGGGTCGTCGACGACTCGGGACGGCCGCAGATCACCTTCGACCCATGCCTCGATATCCCGGATGAACTTCTCATCGAGGCGGGGTATGACCCGAAGAGCGAGGAAGTCACCGACTATCCGATGGGCAGCTACACGTTCCTGGTCTGCGGTTACGATGGGACACTGCATATTCCAGGAGAACTATTCCGTTACGGACAGAACATCTTTTCAGGCAACGTCACCCTCGAAGAAGAACAGGCGAAGGATGGTGACATCTCTACAGCGACGACGATCAACGGTCGACGGGCACTTATCGAAGTCGACCGAAACACGAAGAATTCGTGCGCCATAGCCGTGGAGACCACTTTCGGGATCGTGATATTCAGTCGACGCTACTATGCCGACCACACTCGTGGTGTCCCTCAAGCAGCGTGGTGTGCCGGCCTCGACGAGCTTGCCACCTCCATCGAGCCATTGAGGTTTTCTCAATAGCGACCTGCATGCTCGAATTGCGTCAGGACAAGCGCTGCTTGGGTGATGGAGCCGATTCGTTTGGGGCACAGAGTGATCCTGTTGAGGGCTTGCCATCGGGTGGTGA
>NZ_JAUZMZ010000020.1:0-45445 GCF_036327435.1 Rhodococcus chondri
CACAGACCCGGGACGTGTTGCGGGCATCGTCGCCGACGAGTGTGCTGGCGACCGCGGAACTGCTTCGGCGCGGCGCCGAGAGCACGGTCCGCGAGTGCTTCGCGCGGGAACTCGAGGTGGCGGTGGGCATCAGCGCCACGCCCGATTTCGTCGAGGGTGTGCGGGCGGTGCTCGTCGACAAGGACCGCAGTCCGCAGTGGTCGCCGGCCCGCATCGAGGACGTGGATCCGGCGACCGTGGCGGCGTTGTTCGACGCCTGAGCGGCCGTCAGCGGTTGAAGCGCTGCGGGGCCTGCAGGTCGACGACGATCGGCTGGCCCCCGAGCGAGGCATGGATCTCGGGCTTCTCGAGGCCACCGGCGAGGAGGTATTCGCCGAGCAGCGTGAGCAGTTCGTCGTTGTCGATGGTCGGGTCGGCGTGTGATCCGGGGCCGCGTGAGGCGCGGGTGCTCATCTCGGTGTGTGCGAGACGGGCAGCGATGCGGACCGACGCCACACCCATCGAGTTGCGGCGCGACGGCGTCCCCGCTGCGGGCGTACCGAGTCCGGGCGTCACCGCGCCGAGTGGGTCGCTCGTGGCGCTGCCGGTTGTGGTGCCGTTGGTGCTGGTGCTGCTCACCAGGGAGGTCCCTTCGTTCGTGGTGCCGGCGCCCACCCCGCCGGCCGGGCTCACGTCGATCGCGGACTCACCCGCGGTGCTCGCCAGCGGTGTACTGCTCGGGAGCGGAGTGCTCGGCAGCGGGTAGATGAAGGTGCCCGACCGTTTCGGCGTGCCGCCTTTTGCGGCAGCATCGGTCTTCTTACCCGACGGCAACCCGTCCGTGGGTGAGGCCGATGAGTCGTCGTTCATTCTTGGGGCTCCCTGCTCCGCTCGAGCGTGCGTCGGCTCGACGGCAGCAAGGTACCAGCAATAGCCGCGGCCGTCACTACCCGGTATGTCCGGAATGCCCTCGCCGGTGCTCAGTCGGTTGCCGCGACCAACGGTTCGAGGGTGAGGTCGGGCAATTCCTTCTGGATGTACTGGAGCCGCCACTTGTCGCTGACGAGGGCGAGCAGCACTCCGTCGGACCGGGTGAACACCTCGACACCACGCTGGCGGTTGAGTTCGACCTCCGATGCGGGGTCGGTGCGGCGCGCGAGCGCGTATCCGAGCGGCTCGATCTTCGGGTCGACGTTGTACTCGGCCTTCATGCGTGCCGCGACCACCTCGAACTGCATCGGGCCGACCGCCGCCATCACCGGCGACGCGTCGCCGCGGATGTCGTTGCGCAGGATCTGCACGACACCCTCGGAGTCGAGCTGGTCGACGGCCTTGCGGAACTGCTTGTATTTCGAGGCGCTTTCGGCCCGCAGAATCGCGAAGTGCTCCGGCGCGAACGACGGGATCGGCGGGAACTCCACCTTCGGCTCCACGTACAGGGTGTGACCGGGGGCGAGCGCCGTCGCGTTGACCAAACCCACCACGTCGCCCGGATACGCGTTCTCGACCGTGGTGCGTTCGCGTCCGAACACGGTCAGCGCGTACTTGGTCGCGAACGGCTTGCCGGTCTGCGCGTGCGTGACGACCATGCCGCGCTCGAAGACACCCGACACGACGCGCATGAACGCGAGCCGGTCGCGGTGCGCGGTGTCCATTCCGGCCTGCACCTTGAACACGACGGCGCTGAACGCGTCGTCGACGTTGCGTGGTTTGTCGGCGATGTCGAGGCGCGCACCCGGCGGGGGTGCGAGTGCGACGAGGGTGTCGAGGATCTGCCGCACGCCGAAGTTGAGCATCGCGGACGCGAAGATCACCGGCGAGGTCTGGCCCGCGAGGAACATCTCCTGGTCGTGGTCCTGCCCGCTGGCCGAGAGCAGTTCCGCCTCCTCGGCGGCTTCGGTCCAGGTGTCGCCCTCCCGCTCGAGTGCCTCGTCGGGGGACAGGTTCTCCTCGGGGGCGATCTTCGCGCCGCCGGCGGTGCGGGTGAACCGGATGTACTCGACCGCTTCACCGGCCGCGTCGCCGGTGCCGCGACGCAGCAGACCGCGGAAGTCACCCGCGATGCCGACGGGCCAGAACAGGGGAGTGGGGGTGAGGCCGATGCGCTCGTCGATCTCGTCGAGCAGTTCGAGGGGGGCGCGTCCCGGCCGGTCCCACTTGTTGATGACTGTGATGACGGGGATGCCGCGGTGCCGGCACACCTGGAACAGCTTGAGGGTCTGCGGCTCGAGGCCCTTGGCCGCATCGATGAGCATCACCGCCGCATCGACCGCGGTGAGCACCCGGTAGGTGTCTTCGGAGAAGTCGGAGTGGCCGGGGGTGTCCACGAGGTTGATGACGTTGACGATGTCTGCGTCGCCGTCGGCTCCCGGCTCACCGGACTCGGGCGAGGAGTAGTTGAACTGGAGGGCGGTGGAGCTGACCGAGATACCGCGGGCCTTCTCCATCTCCATCCAGTCCGACACGGTGGATTTGCGTCCGGCCTTGCCGTGTACCGCCCCGGCCTCCGAGATCACCTTGGCGTGCAGCGCCAGCGCTTCGGTGAGCGTGGACTTGCCGGCGTCGGGATGCGAGATCACCGCGAAGGTGCGGCGTCGTCGCGCCTCGGCGAGGACCTCCCGCGAGGAGGCCGGTTTGCCGGCGTCGGTGGGACTGGCGGCCGGAGCCTGCGGGGTACTCAACGCGGGAAAACCTCTCGAAAATGGGGGTGTAAGGCCGGTCTATCGCTGACAACTCGTCTATGTTACTCGGCAATTCGGTGTCGTTTTCCGTGAGATTCGATCACGTTTACCGGCAAAGGCATTGCCAACGGCTCGTGCTGGCGCACTCTGGATTGCGACCACCGGATCGAGGAGTGTTTCGTGAGCAGATTCACCGACGAGATGTACGCGACGGCGCAGAGCAGCAAGCGGGCGCTTGTCACCGGCGAGCCGGATGTGCCGCTGCGACAGACCTGGGGGGAAATCCACGCGCAGGCCCGTTGCATGGCGGGAGCGCTCGCCGATGCCGGGATCGGCCACGGCGACGCGGTCGGAGTGCTGGCCGGTCTGCCCGTCGACATCGCCCCGGTATGCCAGGGGGTGTGGATGCGCGGGGGCAGCGTCACCATGCTGCACCAGCCCACGCCGCGCACCGACCTGGAGGTCTGGACCCGCGACACCGAGGTCGTGCTCCGGATGATCGACGCACGTGTCGTGGTGCTCGGGGCACCCTTCGACATCGCCGAGCCCCTGCTGCGTGAACGCGGCATCTCCGTCATCACCGTCGGGGAGATGCGTGAGGGCCGGCCCGTCGACCCCGTGGACACCGCCGAATCGGACATCGTGCTGCAGCAGCTCACGTCCGGTTCCACAGGATCGCCGAAGGCGGTGCAGATCACGCACGAGAACTTCTACGTCAACGCGTACGCGATGATGGACCGCGTCAAGTTCGCGCTCGACGACGACGTCATGATCAGCTGGCTGCCGCTGTTCCACGACATGGGCATGGTCGCGTTTCTCAGCGTCCCCATGCAGGTGGGGGCAGAGGTCGTGTCGGTCACGCCGGTCGACTTCCTGAAGGCGCCGCTGCTGTGGGCCGAACTGATCGGCAAGTACCGCGGAACCCTGACGGCCGCACCCAATTTCGCGTATTCGTTGCTTGCCCGGAAGCTGGCGCAGGCTCCGGACGGCGCCGTGGACCTGTCGTCGATGCGCTGGATGTGGAACGGTGCGGAACCCGTCGACCCCGAGACGATGGACACGCTCGCGGAGGCCGGTGCCCGCTTCGGTCTCGATCCCAGCGCCCTCGCCCCCTCCTACGGGATGGCCGAGACCACCCTCGCGGTGTCGGTGCCCGACCCGGGCCGGGGCATGGTGCTCGACGTGGTCGACCCCGACCTGCTCGAGGCCGGCGGTATGGCGGTGCCCAGCTCGCGTCCGCATGCCCGCCGGATGGCCACCCTCGGGCATCTCGTAGCGGGTCTCGAGGGCCGCGTCGTCGGGCGTGACGGGCAGGTGCTGCCCCAGCGCGGTGTCGGCATCATCCAGCTGCGCGGCAAGGCCGTCACGCACGGCTATCTCACCGTCGACGGCCCGGTGGCCGCGCAGGGTGACGACGGCTGGTTCGATACCGGTGACGTCGGCTATTTCACCGAGGAAGACCTCGTCGTGGTGTGCGGTCGTGTCAAGGACGTCATCATCATGGGCGGCCGCAACATCTATCCCACAGACATCGAGCGCGCGGCCTGCAGCGTCGACGGCGTGCGCCCCGGCAATGCCGTCGCGATCCGCCTCGACGCCGGCGACAAGCGCGAGTCGTTCGCGGTGGCCGTCGAAACCAACCGCATCGACGACCCCGACGAAGTGCGCCGCATCGAACACGAGGTCGTGCACGCGGTGTTCGCGGAGGTGGGGGCGCGCCCGCGCACGGTCGCGGTGCTCGGCCCCGGCAACATCCCCAAGACGTCGTCGGGGAAGCTGCGGCGCGGCAGCTCGGTGGCGCTGCTCGGCTACTGACGCTGCCCGTGCGCGGTTTCGGTAGTTCCCACTACCGGAACCGCGCACGGTCACGTCGGCCGGTCAGTGCACGCGGTTCTGCGCGCCCTCGAGGCCCAGCTTCAGCAGCAGCTCGGCCGCGTCGGCGCCCTCCTCGCACAGCACGTCCAGATCCTTGCGTTCGGCCGCCGAGAACGGCTTGAGGACGTAATCCGCCGGATCCTGCCTCCCGGGCGGGCGGCCGATGCCCATGCGCACGCGCAGATAATCCTTCGTACCCAGCGCCGACGACGTGGATCGCAGGCCGTTGTGGCCGTTCTCTCCGCCGCCCAGCTTGAGCCGAATCGTGCCGTAGTCGAGATCCAGTTCGTCGTGCACCACGATGATGTTCGACGGCTCGACGGAGAAGAACTTCGCCAGCGCCGCGACCGGGCCTCCCGACACATTCATGTAGGTGCGTGGTTTGGCAAGGATCACCTGCCGCCCGTCGAGGCGGGCCTGCAGTATGTCGGCGTTGCTGCGCTTGTGTGCGCCGAAGGTGCCGCCGACCCGGCCGGCCAGCGCCTCGACCACCATGAAACCGATGTTGTGGCGGGTCTTCTCGTACTTGGGGCCCGGGTTTCCCAATCCGACGACGAGTGCGGTGTCCTCGCTCACGTGCGTGTCCTTCCTGCAAAACGAGCACGCGGCGCGTCACCCCGTAGGGTGACACGCCGCAGGTGATCAGCGGGAGTCGTTGTGACTCAGGCCTCTTCGCTCTCGGCTCCGCCGGCCTCGGCCTCGACCTCGGCGCCCTCGAGCGCGTCGGCGGACGGCGCCTCGACGATGTTCACGAGCAGCAGCTCGGGGTCGTCCTGCAGGACCGCGCCGGCGGGCAGCTCGACGCCGCCGGCCAGGATCTGGGTGCCGGCAACGGCGCCCTCGATCGAGATCTCGACCTGGTCGGGAATGTTGAGCGCGTCGGCCTCGAGCTTGATGGTCGAGACCTCGTTGACGACGAGGGTGCCGGAGCCCGGGAGGCCGGAGACGACGAGGGGCACCTCGACGGTGACCTTCTCGCCCTTCTTCACCACGAGCAGGTCGGTGTGCTCGATGTAGCGGCGGATCGGGTGGACGACGACCGACTTGGTCAGCGCGAGCTGCTCGGTGCCGTCGATGTCCAGGGTGAGCACAGAGTTGGTGCCGTGGGCACGCAGCACGGCCGCGAACTCGAGGGCGGGCAGGCTCAGGTGCTGCGGATCGGTGCCGTGCCCGTACAGGACGGCGGGGACCTGACCGTCGCGGCGGGCGCGGCGGGCAGCACCCTTGCCGAATTCGTTGCGGACGCTGGCGACGAGACGGTTCTCGGCAGACATGATGTGACGGCTCCTACGCTGAAGGCTTGTTGCTGGTCGGGTGTTCTCGGCGAGTGGGCCGGCACGCGCGACCGGAGCGCACGCTCACAGGGCCGCAGCCGCGTCGATCACGGTGAACCAGCGCGTTCGCGGTTCGCCCTCGCCGAGACAACTCGAACCACTTTACAGGATGGCGCGGTGCAAAGCGAACAGCGGTCGACCGTCCGGTAGACGCCGGTCAACCTTGCGCAAGTTCGCGTACCGACGCCAGGAATCGGTCCACGTCCGCGGGGGACACGAAATAGTGCGGTGACGCCCGCACGACCGCGTCGAGCCGCCGCGCCGACATGTCCAGCAGGGTGGAGCTGCGGTGACTGACGGTCACCGTCACCGATCGGGCGGCCAGCTCGTCGCGCACCGACTGTGGGTCCCTCCCGTCGACGGTGAAGGACACGATGCCGCTGCGGGGGCCGCCCAGATCGCGAACGGTGACGCCAGGGATCCGCGCGAGCCCGTCGCGGGTGTGCTCCGCCCGGTACGCGACGGCGTCCGCGACGGCGTCGATCCCGAGCGCGAGCAGGTAGTCGACGGCGGCACCGAGACCGAGCCGGGCGGCCACGTCGGCCTCCCACATTTCGAAACGGGTCGCGTCGGGCGCGAGTTCGTACGAGTCCGGGGAGATCCAGGTGGCACTGTGCAGGTCGAGCATCGCCGGTTCCAGTTCGGCGATCAGTCGTGGCCGCACGTACAGGAAGCCGGTGCCGCGGGGCGCGCGCAACCACTTGCGTCCCGTCCCCGAGAGCGCATCGACGTCGAGCTCCGGAACGCTCACCGCGAGCTGCCCGACCGACTGGCAGGCATCGAGCAGCACCAGCGCGCCCACCGCGTGCGCGGCGTCGGCGACCTCGCGGACGGGGTTGACGAGCCCGCCGTTGGTCGGTGCGTGGACGACGGAGACGAGTTTGACCCGTTCGTCGAGCATGGCGCGCAGCGCATCGACGTCGATGCGGCCCTCTCCGTCCGACGGCACCGTCTCGACGGATGCGCCGGTGGCGCGGGCGCGTTGCAGCGCGGCCACGGCGTTCGCCGCGTACTCGGCCTGGGAAAGCAGTATCCGGTCACCCGGCCGTAGCGGTACCGCGTAGAAGAACGACGTCCATGCGCGCGACGCGCTGTCGGACAGCGCGAGGGTGGCCGCGTCCACGCCCAGGAGCCGGCCCAGGGACGACTTCACCGCGGCCAGGTCGTCGAGCCGCTCGTGTGCGGCCGCGTAACCGCCGACCTGCGCTTCGCGCTGCAGGTGCCCGATCACGGTGTCCAGTACCGGAGTGGGGGGCAGGGACGACCCGGCGCTGTCGAGAAACACTCGTTCGAAACACCCGGGGGTGTCGCGGCGGGTTTGCTGCAGGTCGAGCATGAACGTGCACCTCCGACTGGGGCCGAGCTCCGATGATCCGCGCGGGTACTCCGGAATCTAGCCGTCGCGACGCGACGCGTGGTCGTTCTCCGGGCGTCCGGCCGATGGGCGCGTTAGGCTCGTTCGTGACCTGGCCCAGTCGAGGGAGGGGGGACCGAGTGGTGATGGCGATCAACGCGGCGACGTCCCGTGTCCGCACCGAACTCCGCTCCCGGGCGGTCGCGGAGGAGCACGTGCGCCGCGCGAGCTTCAGGTTCGGTCCGCCGCGATTGATCGGGGTGGAGCTCGAGTGGCTCACGGCCCGCACCGATGGCACCGCCTCCCGGCCGGAGCTGCACTCGATCGTCGAAGCGCTCGGACCGCACGCCCCCAAAGCGGTGATGCCGTCGTCGTCGGAGCGTCCGTTGCCGTCGGGGAGCATCGTCAGTCTCGAGCCCGGCGGGCAGGTGGAATTGTCGAGCGTGCCGTGCGCGTCCGCCCGGCAGGTCTGCGACCGGCTCGCGGCCGACACCCGGATGCTGCGCTCGCTGCTCGCCCGCCGGTCGGTCCTGATGCTCGACAGCGCGACCGACGAGGTCCGCCCCCCGCACCGCTTGTTGCGCACCCCGCGGTACACGGCGATGGAACTGCGGTACGACCGGATCGGTCCGATGGGCCGGCTCATGATGAACAGCACGGCCGCGGTGCAGGTCAGCGTCGATGCGGGTGCGGACGAGCGCGAACTCGCCGACCGCTGGGACCTCCTCCACGCGATCGGTCCGGCGATGATCGCCGCATTCGCGTGTTCTCATGTGCTGCAGGGAGTCCCGGAAGGCGAATGGGTTTCGCAGCGGATGCGGTCCTGGTTGACGCTCGATCCGGGAATCACCCACTCGGTACCGGATCCGGCCGCGTATCCGGCATGGGCGGTCGATGCGCCGCTGATGTGCGTCAAGTCCGCCGGCTCGGAGTGGCACGCCCCGCCGGGCGCCTCGTTCGCCGACTGGCTCAGTGGTGGGCTCGACAGCGAGATCGGCCGCCGGCCCACGGCCGCCGACCTCGACTATCACCTGACCACGCTGTTTCCGCCGATCCGGCCGCGCGGGCACCTCGAGGTGCGCTACCTCGACGCCCAGCCCGGCGACTCGTGGCAGGTGCCGGTCGCGGCGGTCGAAGCGCTCCTCAGCTCGCCTGCCGTCGTGGCCGAAGCCGCCGCCATTGCCGAACCGGTGCGCGAATTGTGGTTCGAGGCAGCCGAGAAAGGTCTTGCGGCAATGGAGTTGCGGGCCGCTGCCGTGGGGTTGCTCTCGCTCGCGGCGGAAGCGTCCCCGGACATGCGGTTCACGACGGCGCTCGACGCGGCTGCGACGCGATGCCTGCGCGGACTGTCTCCGGGGGTGGACGCCAGGTGACCATCACACGCGCTCGACTGCGACGCGACCTCGAGCGCGCCCGCGACCGCACCCGCACGCTGACCGAGATACCCGATTCCGAACTGGTAGCGCAACATTCACCGCTGATGAGTCCACTCGTGTGGGATCTCGCCCATATCGCCAATCAGGAGGAGCGCTGGCTGGTGCGCGCCGCCGCGGGCCGCGAGGCGGTGCGCGGCGACGTCGACGGGTTGTACGACGCGTTCCTCCACCCTCGCGCCACCCGCCCCGACCTGCCGTTGCTCGGCCCCGACGACGCACGACGATATGCGGCGCACGTGCGCGAAACGGTATGGGATGTGTTGTCGAGCAGTGATTTCGGGGACGAACTGACTCGCGACGGGTTCGTGTTCGCGATGGTGGCCCAACACGAGCAGCAGCACGGCGAAACGATGCTCGCGACCCATCAGCTTCGGGACGGCCCGCCGCTGCTGTCCGCACCCGATGCGCCCCGCACGGGAATCCGGCCGACCCCGGAGCGTGTGCTGATTCCGGCCGGGGAATTCGAGATGGGCACCTCGGACGATCCGTGGGCGCTCGACAACGAGCGGCCCGCGCATCCGGTGTACGTACCCGCGTTCCAGCTCGAGACGGTGCCCGTGACGAACGCCCGCTACGTCGAGTTCATCGACGACGACGGCTACGGCCGTCCCGAATTGTGGAGCGAGGAGGGGTGGCGGCATCGGCAGGAGGCCCGGCTCACCGCGCCGCAGTTCTGGACCCGCGACACCCAGGGGCACTGGTGGCGCCGCCGATTCGGCCGCACCGAACCGCTGCATCCCGACGAGCCGGTGGTGCACGTGTGCTTCTTCGAGGCCGAAGCGTTCGCCCGGTGGGCGGGAGGGCGACTGCCCACCGAGCCCGAGTGGGAGAAGGCAGCGCGGTGGCACGCGGCATCGGGCCGCAGTCTTCGGTACCCGTGGGGTGAGGCCGAGCCGGGCCCCGAACACGCGAATCTCGGTCAGCGGCACCTCGGTCCGGCGGTGGTGGGTGCGTATCCCGACGGCGCGTCGACGCTCGGAGTACAGCAGTTGATCGGCGACGTGTGGGAATGGACGGCCTCGCGTTTCGAGCCGTATCCCGGTTTCCGGGCGTTCCCGTACCGGGAGTATTCGGAGGTGTTCTTCGGAGGCGACTACCGGGTGCTGCGCGGTGGCTCGTTCGGCACCGATCAGGTCGCGTGCCGTGGCACGTTCCGCAACTGGGACCATCCGATCCGCCGGCAGATATTCTCCGGTGTCCGTCTCGCCTACGATCCGCCGGAGGCTTCCGGAGCGTCGGATGTGTAGGCACCTGGGCTATCTCGGCCCGGCAACGTCGATAACGACACTGCTCAACGATGGTCCGCGCTCGCTGATGAAGCAGTCGTGGGCGCCGGCGGACATGCGCGGGGGCGGCACCATCAACGCCGACGGGTTCGGTGTCGTATGGTGGCCCGACGAAGGGCAGCTCGGCCGCTATCGGTCTGCTTCCCCGGTGTGGGCCGATCCGTTTGTCGCCGAAGGGCTTTCGGTGATCAATTCTCGCGCCGTGATGATCGCGCTGCGTTCGGCGACCGTGGGGATGCCGGTGGAACGCTCTGCCGCCGCGCCGTTCACGGACGGCCGGTGGGCGTTCAGTCTCAACGGTTTGGTTCGGGACTGGCCGGGGTCACTGGTCTCCCTGGCTGCGCAGTTGCCCGTCGCCGAACTGCTGCAACTCGAATCACCCACCGACGCAGCCACACTGTGGCTGCTGCTGCGGTCGCGACTGCGTGCGGCCGAACCGGAGGTCGCGCTGCTCTCCCTCGTACACGACGTGATCGCGCTCGCTCCCGATTCGCGGCTGAACATGCTGCTGTGCGACGGGGGCGGGATCTGGGCCACCGCCTGGTATCACTCGCTGTGGACGCTCGTCGACGAAAACGTCGCCGTCGTGAGTTCGGAACCGTACGACGACGACGAACGCTGGCAGCAGGTTCCCGACCGACACCTGGTATGCGCGATGCCGGGCAAACTGATCGTCACCCCGCTGGAGGTGCCCGCTTCATGATCGTGGATGTGTATCTCGCCCCCGACGAGCTCGACGAGGCGTTGCGCGCCGACGCGTACCGCGGCCTGACCGCGACACCCAAGCACTTGTCGCCCACCTGGCTCTACGACGCGCACGGCAGCGACCTGTTCGAGCAGATCACGCGGTTGCCCGAATACTTCCCGACCCGAACCGAATTCGCTCTGTTGCGCGCGCATGCGGCCGACATCGCCGACATGTCCCGTCCCGAGATCCTGGTGGAACTGGGCTCGGGATCGTCGGAGAAGACCCGGGTACTTCTCGACGCGCTCGCGCCGCACATCCATACGTACGTACCGCAGGACGTGTCCGAACCGGCGTTGCGCGCGGCCGTGAAGCTGCTGACCGTCGAGTACCCGGACCTGACCGTGCACGGTGTCGTGGGCGATTTCACCGCGTCGCTCGAGCACCTCCCGGGCAATGCCCCGTCGCTCGGCTCGCCGGGGTCCCAGGGCCGGCGCATGATCGCGTTCCTCGGCGGCACCATCGGCAACCTCGTCCCCGTCGAACGCGCCGAGTTCCTGTCCGGACTCGCGGCCATCCTGCGACCGGGGGAGGGGTTGCTGATGGGAGCGGGGCTGGTGACCGACCCCGATGTACTGATACCCGCGTACGACGACGCCGCCGGCGTCACCGCCGAGTTCAACCGGAACGTGCTTCGCGTACTCAACCGGAAACTCGGTGCCGACTTCGACGTCGAACGATTCACCCACCGCGCCGTGTGGGATGCCGAGAACGAATGGATCGAGATGCGGCTCGAGGCGACCGCGGACATGTCCGTGCGCATCCCCGCCCTCGACCTCGAGGTGACCTTCGAGACCGGGGAGCAGATGCGCACCGAGATCTCCGCGAAATTCCGTCTCGACGGGCTCGGGCGGGAGCTCGATGCGGCCGGATTCACCGTCCGCCACGAATGGGTCGATCGGCACGGGCGGTTCGCGTTGTTCGGCGCCGTGCGTCGCTGATCTCTGCCGCGCCGCTGACCTCTGCCGGAATGGACAGACCGAAGCCGCACGGGCGAGGCTGGACGGCATGACTTCGGTCCGGCCCACCCTCACCACCCCCGTCCTGCTGCTCATGGCGGCGGCGACGGGACTGTGTGCCGGCGGCAACTACTTCAATCAACCACTGCTCGAGTCCATTGCCGCCGCGCTCGGCACGTCCCATGCGGCCGCCGCAGCGACCGTGACCATTGCGCAGGTCTCCTATGCGCTGGGTCTGCTGTTCCTCGTGCCGCTGGGCGACATGCTGCCGCAGCGCCGCCTCGCGGTCACCCTCATGCTCGCGGCCGCGGCGGGACAGGGCCTCAGCGGGTTCGCACCGAACATCGGCGTACTCATGGTGGGCACGGCCATGGCGGGTCTGTTCTCCGTCGCGGCACAGGTGCTCGTGCCCTTCGCGGCCGATCTCGCAACGCCCGAGCGGCGGGGCAGCGCGGTCGGCACGGTCATGAGCGGCCTGCTCGTGGGCATCCTGCTGGCCAGAAGTGTCGCCGGCATCCTCGCCGAACTCGGCGGCTGGACCACCGTGTACCGCGTCAGCGCGGTGATCATGGTGGTCATTGCGGTGGCCCTGTGGCGGGTGCTCCCGGCGACGACGGCCACCACCCGGCAGGGATATGGGCAGACACTGCGGTCCCTCGGTTCCCTCGTCCGGACCCACCCGCGGCTGCGCAGCCGCGCACTGCTCGGTGCCCTGACCTTCGCGTCCGTCAGCGCGCTGTTCTCGACCATGGCATTTCTGCTTTCGGGCCCACCGCACGGACTCGGTGACCTCGAAATCGGACTCGTCGGGCTCGCGGGTGTGGGCGGGGCGGTCGCGGCGAATCTCGCCGGGAAACTGGCAGACAAGGGCTACGGGGCGCGCACGACCGCGGCCGGGGTGGTGGGTCTGCTCGCCTCGTGGGGTGCGCTCGCGGCAGGCGCGTCGTCACTGCTGTGGTTCGTCGTCGGGATGCTGCTGATCGATCTGGCCCTGCAACTGGTGCACGTCAACAACCAGAACATCGTCTACACCCTCGACCCGGCGGCCCGCTCACGCCTCAACTCGGTGTACATGACGACCTACTTCGCCGGGGCTGCATCCGGCTCGGCGCTCGGCGCGATCGCGTGGACCAACGCCGACTGGACCGGGGTCTGCATCCTCGGAGTCGCCCTCGGATCGTGTGCCGTGGTGGTGTGGGCCGTGGACCGGCGGATCGCGGCCGGCGACGACAAGACGCGCGCCGCGTCCACCGGGGATGTCTCTGCACCCCGGTAACCGGCACCGGTGAAGCGCCCGCAGCCGCTTTGCCGCCTCGGAGACTGCCCGGCCGGTTCTGTTCAGGCGGTGTGGTCTGCGCGCAGCGCCCCGGCGAGCTCACTGCGGTAGAACGAGAGGAATCCGTCCGGGTCGGGCCCGGCATTCATGAACACCAGGTGGTCGTATCCGGCATCCGCATGCTCACGCGCGAGATCGATATACGCCTGCGGCTCCGCTCCGCACACGAACTTGTCGAGCATGTCCTCGCGGCGCACCGTCGTCGTGGCGGCTTCGAAGTTGACCGGATTCGGCAGCTCGCTCATCACCTTCCATCCGGTCACCCCCCACCGGTTCGTGGCGAGGGCTGCGTCGGCAGCCTCGTCGGGGTCGGCGGCCCACGCCACCGACATCTCGACATAACGCGGGCCGGACCCGCCGGCCGCGTGATACTGCTCGACGAGTTCGGTGGACGGTTCGGTGGTGAACAGTCCGTCGCCCAACTCGGCGGCGAGTGCCACGGCCTCGGTGCCACCCGCAGCGACCAGGAGCGGTGGAAGGGTCTCGGGAAGATCGAACACCCGCGCGTCCTCCAGGTGCAGATAACGGCCCGAATAACTGTGGTAGCCCCCGGACCACAGCAGGCGGATGATCTCGAGTGCCTCACGCAGCATCAGCTGCCGGTCGCGCACGGCCGGGTATCCCTGTCCGACGACGTGTTCGTTGAGTCGCTCACCGGAGCCCACCCCCAGCGAGAATCGTCCGTCCGACAGCAGCGCGACGGTGGCCGCGGCCTGGGCCACGATCGCCGGGTGATAACGCACGGTCGGGCAGGTCACGCCGGTGGCGAGCCCCAGAGTGTCGGTGCGCGCGGCGATCGTTCCGAGAACCGACCAGGCGAACGGCGAGTGTCCCTGCACATCGAGCCAGGGATGGAAATGGTCGCTGATCTCCACGAAATCGAATCCGGCAGCTTCGGCGGCGATGGCCTGACGAACGAGTTCGTTCGGCCCGAAGGCCTCGGCGGCGAGCTTGTAACCGATGCGCACGTTTCCTCCTACCTCGGCGGGGACGTGCCGCACGGATACCCGGGCGCGAGGGTGGAAAACCGGGACATGCCGAACGCAACACCCGCCGAATCTCCGCCGTGCCTGTGTAGGGTCGCTTGGCAATTGATTGACGGATTGTTGGAATTCGGAGGTCGGAGTGCTCGATGTCGCGCGGAGCCGCGGAACGCGGCGGCGAATCCGGGCGGCACTGTCGACTCTGGTGATGGGACTGATGACCGGCTGCGCGACCGTAGCCGCGAGTATACCCACCACTGCGCCGGCCGCGGAACCGTCGCCGGTCCACCCTCATACGTACGGCCGGGACATCGCCCCGCCGGACAAGATGCTGCGTGAGATCGCCGAGCGCGTGCGCCGGATCGATCCGTGCGCGCTGATCCCCGAATCGGTTGTCGCGCCCTACGGTGAGGTGCGCCAGTTCGGTCCACAGACCCGGCTGGACTCGTGCACGGCCGTGGTGCATCCCACCGGCGGTAATCCGCTCGACGAACTGACGGTCGCCGTCGAGTTGTCGCCGCCGTCCGGAGACGAGGGGGAACGGGTCTCGGGGTTCGGCCGGAACGAGGTGTATCGCGTGCACGACACGCACGGCCGCACGTCGCAGTGCACGCTGCGCTTCGCGTTCACCGTGCCGGTCACCGTGGCGGTCGACGGTGCACCGCCGACGCGGTTCGGCACCGTCGAGGCGCAGCACCGGCGTGCGGAAGACTCCGCGGCTCCCGGCGCGGACGTGTGCGAGATCGCCGGGGACACTCTGCGGGTGACACTCGCGCGGATCCCGTCGTTGCCGGCACGCCCGGGCACCGGGCCGGGCAGAATCCGGCTCGCGGCCGCCGACCCCTGCGAGGTCATCGGGGGCTTGGAAGAGACCGAACTCCTTCACTGGCATATCGACTCGGCCCCGTACCGATGCGCGTTCCGCACCCTTACCGCCGACGGCGGACCGACGACGTGGAGCGTGTCCTTCGGACTGGAACCGGAATACATGCTCGTCGACGGCGACCATGCACAAGAGGTGAAGTTCGACGGGCGCAGCCTGTTCGTGCGCGGCGGCGACGGTTACTGCCGCGTCGCGGCGCCGGTGGCGGAGGTCGTCGACACCAACAGGCCGGGTGTGGCGGAGCACAGCAAGCCGTCGGGGCGCAATGTGCCGACCGTCGTCCTGTCGAGCGACACCGCCGAATGTGACCGATTGGTGCCGCTCGCTGCCGACCTCGCCGACCTCGCCGTGACGTGAGGTCTCGGGCCGGTCAGTTCGATGTCGCGCTCAGCCGCGCTTTCTCGAGCGCGGCGAGAGTGCGCAGGATCGTGGCCTTCTGCTTGTCCAGGTCGCTGCGCCGGGCGCGGGCGGCCAGACCGCTCTGCTCGGCGACGAGCGCGAGCTGCGCGTCGATCGTGGAGAGCTGGTCGAGCAGCGCGAGCGCGCGGGTCTGGATCTCGGAGACATCGACGGCACCGGTCTTGACCGGCTCGGCGGTGCGTGGAGAGGCGGCGCGGGAAGCCGAGGTGCGCGGGGACGACGCGCGCGAGGCGGACGGACGGGAAGGGGCGTGCTCCTCGACCACTGCGGCGGCGCGGGGACGCAGGGCCTTGCGCACGAGGGCGGGATCGGGCTGCTCGGCGAGACGGATGTCGTTGAGGACGCGGCGCGCATCGCGGGCGGCCCGACGATGCTCGTATTCCTCTTCGTCGTCGGACTGCAGGGTGCCGCCGATGGGACGCAACCCGTACATGCCCATGAACTTGCGGGCCTCGTCGACGACCGTTTCGTGTTCACGGCATGTGGCACAGCGAGGTTCGTTGCGGAACACCTCGACCGCGTCGGTGTCACCGCACCAGACGCACGCGCCCGGCGACCATCGTCGCGCTTTCCGAATTGTCGCGGTTTCCATGGGGGCCTCGAGAGTCTGCGCGTCGATCACGAGGAGCCACCTTAGGGGAAAACGGGGGGACTCCGCCGTACCGGCTCGAACGTGACCTGCGCGGAAGCGGTAGGTGCGTGACGAAGATCATGCTTATCCGGAGGGGACGCAAACCACTGGGGCGCACAGCTTTCCATACCGCTCGGTTTGATCGGTCACCGGGCCGTCAGCTGCCCGTCACGTTGCGGTCGCCCGGGTGAGCCACTGCACCAGCGGGCGGTAGGCGCGCCACGCCGTACGCACCTCGTCGAGAGCGCGTGGGGAGTCGAGCCAGGGCGGCGATACCTCCGAACGCCCGGCACTGAGCGTCCGGTGGCGCAGCAGGTCCAGACGCGGATGGTCGGGGGAGACACCTCGTGGCCGGGTTTTCAGCCGGTCGCCGCCGATTTCGTAGCCGGCGCGTCTCAGCCGTCGCACCAGCTTTTCCAGTTCGGCACCGCGCCGCTCGTCGTCGACCGCCGCCCGGTACGCCGCGAGCTGCGCCGCCGAACCGGAATAGAACCCACCGGCCGTGCGGATACCCGCCGCGTCGATCTGGACGTAGAAACCCACATTCGGTCCGGTCGGAACGAACCCGCCCTGATGGGTCTTGTAGGGCTTCTTGTCGGTGCTGAAGCGCACGTCGCGATACGGACGGAACGCCTTTCCGGGGCCGAACTCGTCTTGCAGGTCGGCGAGCAGGGCAAGCACCGGGCCGCGCACGCAGTCGTCGTAGACGACCTTGTGCGCGGCCCAGAACGTTCTGCTGTTGTCGGCCTCGAGATCCTCGTAGAAGTCGAGTGCAGCGATCGGGAAGCCGGTGAACACGGTGCCGTGGTTATGCGACGCCGGGGTTCAGGCGACGCCGTTGAACAACGAAGTCACCGAGCCGTTTTCGAACACCTCGCGGATGGTCTGCGCGAGCAGGGGCGCGATGGTCAGCACGGTCAGCGCGTCGAACTGCTTCTCCGGGGGGATCGGCAGCGTATTGGTGACGATGACCTCCTTCGCACCGCACGCCGCGAGACGCTCGGCGGCCGGATCGGAGAGCACACCGTGCGTGGCGGCGATGATCACGTCGCCCGCACCGGCTTCCCGCAGGATCTTCACGGCGCCGGCGATGGTGCCGCCGGTGTCGATCATGTCGTCGATCAGGATGCAGGTACGGCCTTCGACGTCGCCGACCACACGGTTGGACTTGACCTGATTCGGGACGAGCGGGTCGCGGGTCTTGTGGATGAATGCGAGCGGCGCGCCGCCGAGGGTGTCGGCCCACTTCTCGGCGACACGGACGCGGCCGGAGTCGGGGGAGACCACGGCGATGTTGTCGACGCCGTACCTGCCGCGGATGTACTCGGCAAGCTGGCCCTGCGCGTGCATATGATCGACGGGCCCGTCGAAGAAGCCTTGGATCTGGTCGGTGTGCAGATCGACGGTGATGATGCGATCGGCGCCGGCGGTCTTGAGCAGGTCGGCGATCAGGCGGGCCGAGATCGGCTCGCGGCCGCGGTGCTTCTTGTCCTGGCGGGCGTACGGGTAGAACGGCAGGATCGCGGTGATGCGCTTGGCGGATCCGCGCTTGAGGGCGTCGATCATGATGAGCTGCTCCATGACCCACTGGTTGAGCGGGTACGGGTTGCTCTGCAGCACGAACGCGTCGGAGCCTCGAACCGACTCGTCGAAACGAACGAAGATTTCGCCGTTGGCGAAGTCACGCGCCGTCTGGGGGGTCAGGGGGACACCCAGTTCCTTCGCGACCTGCTCGGCCAGCTCGGGATGTGCCCGGCCGGCGAAGAGCATCAAGTTCTTCTGATTGTCGATCCAATTGGTCACTGGTCCTGGCCGTCCTTTTGCCGATCGTGGTCGTGCTGCTGCTGTGCTTTCGAGGCTGCCTCGGCAGCCGCGGTTCCGGCGCGGTTTCGCTGGACCCACCCTTCAATATTGCGCTGTGGCGCACCCGACACAGCAAGCGCCCCCGGCGGGACGTCGCGGCGGAGCACCGTGCCGGCACCGGTGTAGGCGCCGTCGCCCACCGTCACCGGCGCGACGAACATTGTGTCCGAACCGGTCCGGACGTGGGAGCCGACCACGGTGCGGTACTTCTCGACGCCGTCGTAGTTGACGAACACGCTCGACGCGCCGATGTTGGAGTGCTCGCCGATCTCCGCATCCCCGACGTAGGTCAGGTGCGGCACCTTCGAGTGCGCGCCGATCTGGGCGTTCTTCGTCTCGACGAAGCCACCGAGTTTGCCGCACGCGCCGAGTTCGGTGCCCGGGCGAAGGTATGTGAAGGGGCCGACGGTGGCCTGTGCACCGATCACCGCTTCGAAGCCGTGCGTCCGAATCACGGAGGCACCCGCACCGACCTGCACGTCGGTGAGTGTGGTGTCCGGACCGATGACAGCGTCCTCCGCGATGGCGGTGCGACCGTACAGCTGCACTCCCGGGAGCAACGTGACGTCGGCAGCGAGGGTGACATCGACGTCGACCCAGGTAGAGGCAGGATCGACGACGGTGACGCCTTCGCGCATCCACCGCTCGAGGATGCGCCGGTTCAGTTCCGCGGTCAGCGCCGCGAGCTGTAACCGGTCGTTGACGCCGGCCACCTGCACGGAGTCGTCGGTGTGTACCCCGCGAACGGTGCTCCCGGCTTCGCGGGCAATCTTGATCACGTCGGTCAGGTACAGCTCGCCCTGGGAATTGTCGTCGCTCAGCCGGCCGAGAGCCGATCTCAGCGAGGCCGCGTCGAACGCGTACACGCCGGTGTTGATTTCGGTGATCGCGCGCTGGGCCGCGGTGGCGTCTTTTTCCTCGACGATCGCGGCGACGTCGCCGTCGGTGGTGCGCACGATCCGGCCGTATCCGGTGGGTTCGGGCACCGTTGTGGTGAGGACGGTGACGGCGGCGGGATCGGGGTCGGTGTGGGCCTCGAACAGTTCGCGCAGGGTGTCCGGGTGCAGGAGCGGGACATCGCCGGCGGTGACGAGCACCGTGCCGTCGAAGTCCGCGGGGAGTCCACCGAGTCCGCACTCGACCGCGTGCCCGGTACCGAGTTGTTCGTCCTGCACCGCGACCCGGATTTCACGGTCGAGGGTGGAGGAGATGCTGCTCACCGCGGCAGAGACTTCCTCGCGCTGGTGCCCCACGACGGCGACGAGATGCGCCGGATCGAGTGCGGCAGCAGCATGCAGGGAGTGCGCGAGCATCGTGCGTCCGCCGAGTCGGTGCAAAACCTTGGGGGTTTTCGAGCGCATCCGCGTACCCGATCCAGCGGCCAGGACAATGATCGCGGTCTGCACCTGCATAAAGCTCCCTCGAAGCGGTCCGGCTCACGCGCGACGGCGTGTAGACAGGGCACGAAGGCCCCGATGATCACCCGCTCCGCCGCCAGGACTCGAACCTGAACTATCTGAACCAAAATCAGAGGTGCTGCCGATTACACCACGGCGGACTGCCACAGCCCGGGCGCTCGCACGCCGGGCATGCGCCCCCGATCTTTGCACGAGATGCGAACGGAGTCGAACCAGGGTTCCCCTTCCCGGTTCGCACCGAGACAGCCGGTATGTCGATAGGCTGACGCGAGCCCGACCATGTCCGAATTCCGGCGTGGTGTCGTCGGACAGGAAGAGAAACAAGCGTGCCGCGATCGACGCAGAACCCGGCCGAGCGCACCCCGCGGATCCGGATGACCGGAACGCAACGCCGGGAACAGCTGATCGAGATCGGTCGTGCCCTCTTCGCAGAGCGCGGCTACGACGGTGCGTCGATCGAGGAGATCTCCCAGCGCGCGCAGGTGTCCAAGCCCGTCGTCTACGAACATTTCGGCGGTAAGGAGGGTCTGTACGCGGTGGTGGTGGACCGCGAGATGACCATTCTGATGTCGATGGTCACCGAGAGTCTGACCCGCAATCGGTCGCGCGTGCGGGTCGAACGGGCGGCGCTGGCGCTGCTCACCTACATAGAGGAGCGCACCGACGGCTTCCGGATCCTGGTACGCGATTCTCCGGTGGCGGCGGAGGAGGGCACGTACTCGTCCCTGCTGAACGAGGCGATGAGGCAGGTCGGGCAGTTGCTGGCGGGAGACTTCTCCCGCCGGGGCCTGAATCCCGAACTTGCCCCGCTGTATGCCCAAGCGCTGGTGGGCATGGTTGCGACCACCGCGACATGGTGGCTGGACGAGCGCACACCGTCGAAGGAAGTCGTGGCCGCGCATCTGGTGAACCTGTGCTGGAACGGGTTGACGAGGCTCGAGGCCGATCCGACCCTCGGGGCCGGCTGATTCCACGGCTCAAGAATTGCGGATTCGGAACTTTGGTTCCTGAGTGGTGGCAGGCTGATCGGTGTTATGGTTGCGCGCTGCTTTTGCATGGCACATAACCCGGGTCGATGTGAGGTGAACGTGCTGGTACGAGGACATGGCGTCGATTCGGTGGGCGTCGGACGCGAGCTGTGGATGCGGGAGCACTGATGGCGCGACAGGTACGCGCCGAAGTCACTCGCGACGCGGTCCTCCGCGGTGCCGCCGAGGTTTTCATGCGCCTCGGGTACGCCAACGCGAGTCTCAACGAGATCATCGACCAGGCGGGCGTGACCAAGGGCGCGCTCTATTTCCACTTCGGATCCAAGGAAGAACTCGCCCGGGGCGTCATCGATGCCGGCGCCGCCCGGTTCGAGGAGGCGGCCCGAGCCAAGCTGAATCACCGTTCTCCCGCGCTCGAGACGATGATCGAGGTGTCGGTCATCAACGTCGACCTGTCCGATTCCGATCCGATGGTCCGGGCGATGTTCCGGTTGCTCGTGGAGATCGGCGACTACCGAGGATTCGAAGCACACCCGTTCGACGTGTGGTTCGCGGCGATGCAGGGACTTGCCCGTCAGGCGCGGGAACAGGGTGACCTGGCCGACTACATCGACCCCGATGCCCTCACACTGCTTCTGCTGCAGTCCCTGATCGGGGCCCGAACGGTGTCCGCGGCGCTGGATCGGACCGATGGGCTCACCGAGCAGATCGAGGCGATGTGGTGCATCCTGCTGCCGTCGCTGGTACCACCGAGCAAGCTCGGGTACTTCCTGCAATTCGTTGCGCGCCGGTTGCGTAGCTGACAACTCCGTCGCATTCGACCCCCTCGCATTCGACTCCCTCGCATTCGCCCGCGCGGCGTCGGACGTTGCGTTCGGTACGTGTTCGGTGACAGCATCGCGGCCGTGACCTTCGGACCGTTCGACGCCGAGCACGCACCGATTGCACTGGCGCGCGTGCTCGACGACCTCGGCGCCGATGCCGTCGTCACCTTTGCGGCGGTGCCTCCGCTGCTGACCGTCGGGCAGGCCGCGGATGTGCTCGGCAGTTCCCGGAGCCATGTCGCACGCCTGATCGACACCGGTGCGTTGCCCGCGGAATTCCACGGTCTGCACCGCAGGGTGTCCCGCGCCGATGTGTCGGCTCTGGCCGACCGGCAGGATCGGATCAGGACCCAGGTGCTCGACAACCTGGCTGATCTGTCCCGCCGCGAGGGTCTGTACGACGAGTTCTGACACTTCGAGTAGGCAATTCGAGTAGGCAAGGGGTCCGATGCCGGTACGGGTGGTGTTGGGGGCGACCGCGCTGGCTCGCCCACGCGTGCGCGACGTCGCGCTGGCATTCGCGGAAGACGGGCTGTACCAACCTTTCTGGAGCGACGGCATCATCGCCGAGGTGGATCGCCGGTTGCCGCCGGAGTTGACGCGCCCGACCCGCGACTATCTGTTCGCCGAGCTCGACCGGGCCTTTCCCGACGCTCGTGTCACCTGGCCGACCACTGTGTTGCGCGAAGTGCCCTACGTCGTCGACCCCAAGGAGACCCACATGGTGTCGGTGGCGCTGCTCGCGCATGCCGATGCCGTGGTGACCGAGACGCGGGCTATCGCGGAAGCCCTCGAACGGGTCGACGTCGAGCCCTGGACGGCCGACGCGTTCGTCACCTTCGCCCTCGATGCCGACCCCGTGCAGGCGCAGCGGTCGCTGCTGAGAATGGTGCGGCGGCGCTGGCTCCCCCCAGCCGGCGACACGGCCGGGCCCGACGACGCCGAGCTGCTGCGCCGCGTCGCCGGATGGGCGCGCCGAGCTCTGGGCGACAGCAGCGCCGATCTGCTCGCGGGCTACGCGGCGGCACGGTGAGTTCGCCCGATACCCGTGCCGCTCCCGTGCCGCGTGTCGCGGGCACGGCCTAGACTCGACACGGTCTTCGTCTCACACTCAGGAGCGCCTTCCTTGTCTGCTGTGTCCCCGGCCGCCACCCCACTGTCCGGACTGGCGCGGATCGCGCTGGCCGACCCCCGGTTCCAGAGGGTCGCCCAGCTCGTCGGGTCCGCCGAACAGGCGCTGGTCGCACCACCCGCCGCCCGCCCGTTCGTCGCCGCGGCCGTCGCGGAGAAAGCGCCGCTGCTGGTCGTCACCGCCACCGGGCGCGAAGCCGACGACCTGACCGCGGAGCTGAGCGAGATGCTCGGCGACAGCGTCGCGCAGTTCCCCTCCTGGGAGACGCTGCCGCACGAAAGGCTGTCGCCGACCGCGGACACGGTCGGCCGTCGCCTCGAGGTGCTGCGCCGGCTGGCCCGCCCCGACGACCGCGACCTCGGACCCGAACTGCGCGTGATCGTCGCGACCGTGCGCTCGCTGGTCCAGCCGATGGCCCCCGGGCTGGGCGAGATCGATCCGGTCACGCTGCGTGTCGGTTCGGAACACGACTTCGACGGCCTGATCAACCGGCTCGTCGAGCTCGCCTACGACCTGGTCGACATGGTGGGCAAGCGCGGTGAGTTCGCGGTGCGCGGCGGCATTCTCGACGTGTTCCCACCCACCGCCGACCATCCCGTGCGCGTCGAGTTCTGGGGCGACGAGGTCACCGAGCTGCGGCCGTTCTCGGTCGCCGACCAGCGGTCGATTCCCGAACTCGAAACCGCCGTGCTCATCGCCACCCCGTGTCGTGAGTTCCTGCTCACCGACACCGTGAGGAAACGCGCCGCGCAGCTCGCGAAAGACAACCCGGCCGACGCATCGCTCGTCGACATGCTCGACAAGATGGCCGAGGGCATCCCCGTCGAAGGCATGGAAGCGCTGCTCCCGGTGCTGCAGACCGACGAGCTGCAGTTGCTTACCGACGTACTGCCGTCCGGCACGCACGTGCTGCTGTGCGATCCCGAGAAGGTGCGGACCCGCGCGAGCGACCTCGTGCGCACCGGCCAGGAATTCCTCGAGGCGTCGTGGACGGCCGCGTCGATCGGCGGTGCCGCACCGCTGGACGCCGCGAACCTCAACGGCGGCGACGGCAGGAAACTGGATCTCGGGGCGTCCGCGTACCGGTCGCTGCGGCAGGTCCGTGAGGCAGCGCAGGCGAGCGGTGTCCCGTGGTGGACGCTCAGCCCGCTCGCGTCCGGCGCCGACACCGAGACGGTTCTCGACGTGCAGTCGGCGCCTGAGGTACGCGGTTCCGAGGAGCTGCTGTCGATGCTGTTCGTCAGCCTGCGCGCGCACGTCACCACCGGCGGACGCGCGGTGATCGTCGTCGCCGGGACCGGCACCGGACTGCGGGTGCTCGAGCGGCTGAAGGAGAACGAGGTTCCGGCCGCGAAGCTCGAGCCGGGCGACGAACCCGTGCGCGGGCAGGTGGCCGTGGTCCGCGGTGCGCTGCACGAGGGGCTGGTCCTCGACGGCGACCCGGACAACGGGGTGCCCGGACTCGTGGTCGTCACCGAAGCCGACCTGACCGGCAACCGCGTCGTCACCGAGGCGCGCAGGACCCCCGTCAAGCGTCGCAACCAGGTCGATCCGCTCGCACTGACCGCAGGCGACTACGTCGTCCACGATCAGCACGGCATCGGCCGGTTCGTGGAAATGGTCGAGCGCACCATCGGGGGAGCCCGCCGCGAGTACCTGGTGATCGAATACGCCCCCGGCAAGCGCGGCCAGCCGGGCGATCGGTTGTTCGTGCCGATGGAATCACTCGATCAGCTCTCCCGCTATGTGGGCGGCGAATTGCCCGCCATCAGCAAGCTCGGTGGTTCCGACTGGGCGAATACGAAACGTAAAGCGCGCAAAGCGGTTCGGGAGATCGCGGGCGAGCTCGTGCGGCTGTACGCGGCGCGCCAGGCTTCGCCCGGTCACGCGTTCGCGCCGGACAGCCCGTGGCAGAAGGAGATGGAGGACGCCTTCCCCTTCACCGAAACCCAGGACCAGCTCACGGTGATCTCCGAGGTCAAGGCCGACATGGAGAAGCCGGTGCCGATGGACCGGGTCGTCATCGGCGACGTGGGATACGGCAAGACCGAGATCGCGGTGCGTGCGGCGTTCAAGGCCGTGCAGGACGGCAAGCAGGTTGCCGTCCTGGTGCCCACCACGCTGCTCGCGCAGCAGCACCTGCAGACCTTCACCGAGCGGATGGCGTCGTTTCCCGTCACGGTCAAGGGCTTGAGCCGGTTCACCGATCCCGCCGATTCGCGGGCCGCCGTGGAGGGGCTGGCGGACGGCACCGTCGATATCGTCGTCGGGACACACCGGTTGCTGCAGACGGGAATCCGGTGGAAGGACCTCGGCCTTGTGATCGTCGACGAGGAACAGCGCTTCGGTGTCGAGCACAAGGAGCACATCAAGGCGCTGCGCACCCACGTCGATGTACTGACCATGTCGGCGACACCGATCCCGCGCACGCTGGAGATGAGCATGGCCGGCATCCGTGAGATGTCGACAATCCTCACTCCGCCCGAGGAACGGCACCCGATCCTCACCTACGTCGGTGCCTACGCCGACAAGCAGGTGGCGGCTGCGATCCGGCGCGAACTGCTCCGCGACGGTCAGGTGTTCTACGTACACAACCGTGTCAGCTCGATCGACAAGGCCGCCAAGAAGATTCGCGACCTCGTTCCGGAGGCGCGGGTCGTGGTGGCGCACGGGCAGATGAACGAGGACACCCTCGAGAAGACCGTGCAGGGCTTCTGGGAGCGCGAGTTCGACGTGCTGGTGTGCACGACGATCGTCGAGACCGGACTCGACATCTCCAACGCCAACACCCTCATCGTCGAACGCGCCGACGCACTGGGCCTGTCGCAGCTGCACCAGCTGCGAGGCCGTGTCGGCCGCTCCCGCCAGCGTGGTTACGCGTATTTCCTGTATCCGCCGGAAAAGCCCCTCACCGAAACCGCCTACGACCGGCTCGCGACCATCTCGCAGAACTCCGACCTCGGCGCCGGCATGGCCGTGGCGATGAAGGACCTCGAGATCCGCGGCGCCGGCAATGTGCTCGGTGCCGAGCAGTCCGGGCACGTCGCCGGTGTCGGCTTCGACCTGTACGTGCGACTCGTCGGAGAAGCCGTGGAGGCGTTCCGGGCCGCGGCCGACGGCACACCGATCACGACGGACGAGGCGCCGAAGGAGGTGCGGGTAGATCTTCCGGTCGATGCGCACATCCCGGCCGACTACGTCACCTCCGACCGGCTGCGCCTCGAGGCGTACCGCAAGCTCGCGGCCGCGAACGACGACACGGCGATCACGGTGGTCGTCGACGAACTCGTCGACCGTTACGGTCCGCTGCCCCAAGAGGTGGGCCGACTTGTGTCGGTGGCGAAACTGCGCCTGCTGTGCCGCGAGTACGGCCTCGAGGAGGTCGCGGTGGCGGGCAGCCAACTCAAGATCTCGCCGATGGAACTGCCCGATTCGAAGCAGATGCGCCTGAAGCGAATCTATCCGTCGGCGCAGTACCGCGCGACCAGCGGTGTCGTGCAGTTGCCGCTTCCGCGCACGGGCGGTGTCGGCTCCGATCGGGTGCGCGACGTGGAACTGTTGCAGTACATCGCCGACTTCCTGCTTGCGATGGACGGTAAGCCACAGGGATCGGTCGATGTGCGTGTTGCCACTCCGGCGAATGCGTGAGGCGGGCGAACTCGTGAGGCGGAGATGACAGAGCCGGGGCGCAAACTGCGTGAGGCAGCCGAGGTCATGGACCGGCTGTGGTCGTTCGGCGGCTGGGAGGTCACCCAGACGCACGAGAGCCTGCGCCGCTACCTCGTCGAGGAAACGTACGAGGTGCTCGACGCCATCGACTCGGGCGACGCGGATGCCCTACGCGAAGAACTCGGAGACCTGTTGCTGCAGGTTCTTTTCCACTCGCGCATCGCCGAAGCATCGGGGCAGTTCACGGTCGACGACGTCGCCGCGACCCTCGTCTCCAAATTGTCTGCGCGCAGCCCCCACCTGACGAACGGCCACACCGGACCGGTCGACGTCGCCGAGCAGGAAGCCGCGTGGGAGACCGCCAAGGCAGTGGAGAAAGCGCGTCCGAGTTGCCTGGACGGCATTGCCATGCAGCAACCGGCGCTCGCATTGACCGAGAAGGTGCTCGACCGAGCGCGCCGAGCGGGTTTCCCCGACGATCTGGTGCCCGATGAGCTTCGCGTCGTGCGCATCGACGGTTCCGGCGACACCGAATCCGTACTGCGCAGCGCCGTCCTCGCCTTCGCGGGCCGCATCCGCGCGGCCGAACGCGCAGCCGCCGACGCCGGCGTCGCACCGGGAGGTTCGACGCCGGAGGTGTGGGGCCTGTACTGGGAATGTGTCACGCCACCGGCGTGAGCCCGAGCCGGGCTCCTTTCGACGCCCACGACGGCCGGGTAACGGACGCGGCGAGGCGACCCACGCGTGGTACGAACCCACGTAGCCCGTCCTCACGCAGTCCGAGCACCGCACACAGCACTTCGGTGCGCGCCGGGACATGCGGAGGAGTACACCGCCGACACGCACCGGGACGATGGCCGAGAAGATCGGCACATGCGTCTGCGAGTCCGGCCTGGTACGAATGGCGGGTGACCGTGATCCCGGCGCTTCGGACGGCGTCGCCGGCGTTCCGAGGTGCCCGGCGCAGTGCGGCACGCTCGAGCACGCTCAAGTCTTCGATCGAATCACCGACTGCCAAGGCGACAGACCCGCCGATGCGTTGGATGAGTTGCTGCAATCCCGTCCCCTTGTCGATCTCGCGAGGCACGAAATCTGTCTGTCCTTCCCCGTGTACGGCGCGCACCGCGCCGCGCGTCGCCGTCACGACCGTGGCCGCGACATCGTCCGATACCGGGCCGCGACGCGAGCGGGCGCGGACGATGAACCTGTACCGCCCGTCGACCTCCACGTTGTCGTGCTCGGCGAGCAGTGCGCGCACCCACGCGAGCGCGGCGACGGCCTCGCTTGCGCGCAGATCTGTCCAGCGGTGCGTGTGCGCCTCGTACACGACCGCACCGTATTCTGCGACCGCGCCATCCAGATCGAAACTGCGGCAACGCTCGATCACGTCGTCGAGGCAACGGCCGGTAACCGGTATCGGACGGAATCCGTGCGCGGTCAGTGCTCGCAGGCTTACGGCTCCGGCAGGGGTCGTGCAGGGATATCCGAGCAGACCGGTTTCGAGTACTCCGTCGAGATCGATGGCGCACAGCGGTCCGCTGTGGTCGTCGGACGCCCGATCTCCCGGGGGAAACACGGCAGTCAGGTAGTCGTGCATTGCGTTCGCGGACCGCGTGGCGGCGGTCGCGCGGTCCATGTCGCCCGTGCGTCCGAGTCGCCACAGCAGGATCAGGCGGTAGAGCAACCACCGCTCGGGATCGATTCGCACACCGGTGCGTTCGGCGTAGCCGACGCGCAATAGTCGCTCGAAATCGCCGTCGGGTGGCTCGACGGACGCTCCGGCAAGATCGAACACAGGGTCGTAGCACGTGATGTCGCGATTGCTGAACGAGTTCTGGTGGAAGTCGACCTTGCGCAGGGCCTCTCCCGGTGAGGACCGGTGCCAGTATCGGAGTCGCGTCTGGCCATCGGGCACGCTCGGCACGTCGGCGCGCAGCAGGGCGCGCGTGATGCGGTCGAGTAGAAGGTATTGCCCGACAGGGGCGAACCTTCCGAAGATCCTGCTGAGCAGACAGGCCGCGGCATCGGCCGACGTACCCCGTCCGCGAAGCCGTTCGGTGGGGTCTCGTGGAACGCGAAGGGCACGTCCTCGGGCGACCACATAGTCGGCAACGGATTCGGCCAGTTCTGTGACGTCGCCGGATACTTCGGATCCCGGAACCCAGTCGCGGTACAGCAATCCGTCGGATAATCCGTACACCCGCGGAAAATGGTCTTCCAGAGATGTCGCGACCGCTACGGCATGACGTCCGAAAAACCCGAGCCCGGCACCTTCGACGACGATCTGGCGTCTGGTGGTGGTCGTTGCAGTGGAGATGGTGACGGAGAACCGGGCGCGGATACGCGCGCGGTTGTCGGCAGCGAGCCGGTGTGGGCCCGAGGCCGCGACATGGTGACCGGAACCGAGCAGGCCGGCCAGCGTGTCGGCGATCGCCCCGCGGTTCAACCGGCGGTGTACCGACCAACGAGACCACGGCAGGTACACCCCTGCCCACCGATCGAGCGCGGGTGGGGGCACATCACCGGAAAGGGCTGCCACGACGATTATCTGCCGGGCCGGTACGCCGAAGTTCTCGAGCGAGCGGGCCGTGTCGGCGATAGCACCCCCCGTGACCGGGGGGTCGTCGACGATGAGGAACATGCCGCCGGCCGCAGCCGTCTCCCGCACGGTCATTACGTCGGCGCGTCCCCATGAACGCCCCGGCCGGTACGTCAGGAGGTCGATCGACGGGATGCCACCGAGTTCCAGTGCTGCGCCGACAAGCGGCGCGAGGTAGCTGCCGGAGGTACGTACTCCCACCACACAGAGCCGTGACGGACGCTCGCCCTGGTCGAGATACCTGCGCGCGAGTTCTCTCATGTCGTCCGGATGTTGATCGAAACTTCGGAAGCACGCCGGGACACGGAGTACGTCCGGCTCCAGATATACAGCTGCACAGAGCGACCGGTCGAGATCCGGCGGCAAGGTGGGCGCATGCCGGCCAGGATCGAGAACCATGTGCGCCAGGGCGAGCGTCGCGACATTCAGGCACGTGCGCAGTCGCAGCAGTGATCGCCGATGGAGGCCGACGGCGGCGGGGGAGAGTGCCATTCCCGACCTCCGAACCAGGGCTCCGGCGATCCGAATGCCCCCGGAGCCATGGCGCTCCAAGAAATTTGCCGCGCGGTAGAGCTGTAGGGGATCGGGCCGCAGCCGGTCCTCGACCATCTGGTTCAGCCCGGCAGCGAGGAGATACGCGTCCAGCCATTCCTCGTCGGCCAGTGCTCGACGCAGCAGACGCACGAGTTCGGTCCCGGTGAGCAACAGGTCGACGGGCGTGAGCTGTTCGGATCGAGGCAGGATGGACTGTGATGCCGGCAGGTCACACGTCATGATTTCTGTCCGCTCCGGAGACTGGGCAGCGCGAGGGTTGCGAGCTCGACCCGGCGGCGGACGCGGATGAATCCCTGGCCGATCCGGGAGAGGGGAATCTGTTCCCATGCGAACTCGGGGGCATGATGGGCGACACCACCGAACCGCCGTTTGACATGTTCGAGTCCGGCGACCCCGCCTGTCGGCCCCATGTCGAAGTACCTGCATCCGAGCAGGCACGCGTGTTCGACCGCGCGTACCTGTAGCAACTCGTGCGTGCGCAGCGTCCCGGCGAGAGCCCGATCGCTGAAGGCGCGCCAACCCATGCCGATGGCGCCGTGATAGACGGCGTAGGCAGCCGCGACCGGTACCCCATCGAGGTAGGCGACCCAGATGCGGCTGCGATCACCGAAGACCCTGGCGACCGTCTCGAACCTGCGGAACGGCTCGCGCCGGCACCCCGCCCATCGCGCCACCGCGCGAGGCGTATGGCGTTCATATGCCCGGCGATCGAGCCACCGCAGGTAGACGTCGTAGAAATCGTGGACCAGTTGGGGCGAACTGCCGCACTCGATCACCAGCCCCGCTGCCTCCGATTTGCGCTGGGCATTGCGGATTCCCGATCGAGCCTTCGAACCGAAGCGCTTCTTCCACACCTCCTCGAATCCGCCGTCCAGGTCGAGAATGTATGTGGGCTGGCGAGTCTCGCTGCATCGACGAGGTGAACTGCAAAAGGTGCGCGGCAACGCGTCGACCCACACCGGTGCCGCCGAAAAATCCGGCCGGATCAGAATTCGTGCACCGGGCGTGGACGCGAGGTCCGGCACCACCGCCATGACGTCCTCGGCAGTGGCGCCGCCGGGCGCCACGATGCCCCCGACGGACCACCCGCGGGGCATGGACGCATATGTGTCGAACAGCGCCGGTAGACCCCCGATCGGGACCAGCGTCCGGCGCACCATCGGGGCGACCACCCGGCGGCCGCTGCTCAGCTCGTAGAGCCGGCTCGCGTCGGTCCATCCCTCCGCGTGGCACGCGCAGTCCAGCCATTCCGGCACCTGGGAAGGCCCGGCGAGTGGGTCGGACCGGGCGATCTGATTCCAGATGTCCCGCGGCGCCGGACTCGTCACCTGCATCGGACCGTATCGACCGGGGGCGGTCCACGTCCGGGGGGCGGCGCGACCAGGTCCGGGATCGGTGAGCGACCGGGTCACGGCGCACTCTCCGGTCCGTATACCCGGATGTAGTCGATGAACATCCGCGCCGGGAATTCGGTGCTCGAATCCGGGGATCCCGGCCACTCTCCGCCGACGGCGAGGTTGAGCAGAATGAAGAACGGTTGATCGAATACCCATCCAGAACCTGCCTCTTCCCGTGTGAGAGTCCTTGTCGTGCTGCCGTCCACCTCCCAGGAGACCTCGTCGGGCGTCCACTCGACCCCGTAGGTGTGCCAGTCGGAGACCGATTGCCCAGGCGGGAGAATGTGTTCGGCGCCGAAGTGCAGTCCGGGACCGTGGGCGTGTTGCTCGACCTCGTCATCGCGCCGTCCGATGACTTCGACCACATCGATCTCGCCTGCTTCCGGATGTCCTACCGCGTCGATGTTCTCGCCCAGGAGCCAGAAGGCCGGCCACAACCCCGTTCCGGTCGGCAGCTTCATCCGAGCTTCGAAGCGTCCGTATTGCTGCGCGAATGCGATTTCGTCGTCGGACCTGCGGGTGGTGAGCTTTCCGCTGGTATAGCGACAGCGTCCGTACCAGCACTTGTGGCCCTCCGATCCGGTTCGGGCCTCGATCACGAGGTTTCCGCGGCCGTCGAGAAATGTATTGTCCCCGTCCGTGTAGTACTGCAGTTCGTCGTTGCCCCAGCCTGTTCCGCCCACATCCGGTACCCAGACGGATCGATCGGGTGCTCTGCCGCGGCGCCCGTCGAACTCGTCGCCGAAGGTCTGCACCCATTCGATGTCGGACGGCCAGGGCGACGTCGGCGGCGGCTCTCCTTCGAACCGTGTCGACGCAGTGGTGTTACCGCACGCGGTGAGAGACGTGAAAACGATCAGTGCCTGCACCACACCGAGTAGCGAACTCGTGCCGCGGGTGAACGGAGGCATCTCGGGCTCCTCAGGTTTCCGTCACGGCGATACCGCGCGGCGTGGAAGCGAACGGGTCGGACTGCACAGGCTGCAGGGTCGATGTGTCGATTACGGTCACGTCGTTCGAGTACATGTTGGTGACATAGAGGCGACTGCCGTCGATGCTCTCGGCCAGGCCATCGGGTGCCTCGCCGGTCGGGATCGGAGCACCGACCACCTGCAGAGTGCGCGTGTCGAGTACACGCACATCGTTCGAGTTCTGTCCGGCGACGAAAACCCTGGTGCCGTCCGAGCTCGCGAGCACGGCGCTCGGAAAGTTGCCGACGGGGACGGGGGCGCCGATCACCGTCCTCGTCTCCGTGTCGATCACCGTCACGTCGCCGGAGTACTGGCCGGCCACGTAGACCCGCTTGCCGTCGGGGGCAACCGTCATCGCGGCAGGTGCCCGTCCGACGGCGATCGGGTTACCGACGACTGCCCACGTGGCGGTGTCGATGACGCGGACGTCGTCCTGGTACACGCTCGACGCGTAGATCCACTTCCCGTCAGGTGTCAGGGCGAGTCCGCCCGGTGCATCCCCGACACGCAGCGGAGCGCCCAGCTGGTCTCCGGTTGCGATGTCGTACGCTCGCACGTCGTCGGTTTCGCCGCCGGTTACGTACAGACGGCTGCCGTCGGGGGTGACGGCCAGATCCGAGGGATAGTTGCTCACCCGGAGCGGAGCACCGACGGTGCGGCAGGTGGTCGTATCGATCACGGTCACGTCGTTGGAGGTCGGGCTCAGGACATACGCCCGCGTTCCGTCCGGGCTCAACGCGATGTCGGACGGAACCGGCCCGACACCGATCGGGTCGCCCACCGGAGCGAGGGTGGTGGCGTCGTGGATGCGGACATCGCTCGACTGCGCGTTCACGACGAAAATGTGTTCGCCGGCAGGGATCGGAGCGCCGGGTGAAGGTGGGTCTTCCGTCGAGCATGCGCCGAGTGTGGCGGCCGTCAGAAGAGCCGACACGATGAGGGGAGCGAGCCTGTCACTGGGCATCGACGAATCCGATCGCTCGTTTGACGTATCCGCGCAGCAACCGGTCTGCTCGGTGAAACGGGACGCGTTCGATCCAGTACTCGGCGTAGTCGACCGGCGTCGCCCCGAAGTTGGCTTTGAACCGGGACAGCGACTGCGAACTTCCGGACTCGCCCATGTGGTAGTTACGGCAACCGGCCCGGCACGCTTCTTCGATGGCCGTGCTGTGCAGGAGGTAATTGGCTCTGACCGGCGACGCCAGCTCCTTGTCCATCGCCCCGCGGGTGTAGTGCGCATTGACGCCGTCCTGTAGCACGAGGATGGCGGCCGCGGGCCTGCCGTCCATCCACGCCACCGAGATCCGGCACAGTGGCCCCATCTGCTGCGCGATGACGCGGAACTTGCTCAGTGGGTCTCGGTGACGGCCCCGGAAACGCGCGAGCCGCAGGGGTTCGTGCTGCTGCTGCGCCCACCGATCGAACGACCGGAGCAGCAGTTCATAGAACACCGGGACCAGTCGGCCGGTGTTGTCGGTCTCGATGACGACCCCGGATTTCTCGGCGCGGCGCACCGACCTGCGCGTGGAACTCGACATGCGTTCCGTCCATACCTGCTCGAACCCACCGTCGAGATCCAGGACATGCGCCCGCGCGGGAATCGCGGTGACACCGGCACGTCCGGCCGTAGCTTCTTCCCATGCGCCGGCCTGCAACGGATTCGGACGTATCCGAACACGCAATGCCGACGAGCGGTCCAGGTCGTCCAGGATGGAGGCCACCAGTCGGGGCGTGACACCGTCCGGCGCGATCAGGCCACCGAAACCCCAGCTGCTCGGCATCGACTGCACGATCGCCGCGCCGCCCGTCGGGTAGGTGCGGCGGACCATCGGAAGAAGCGCCGCTCCGCCATGCGGCGCTGCGTACAGCCGGGTCGTGTCCTGGTATCCGCTACCTGCGGTGAGAGAGTCCATCCACTCGGGCGACTGGGTGGGCAGGGCGTACGGATCCGACCGGTGTAGTTCGCGCCACAGACCCCGGGGGACTTCACGGCCCGACGCGAGTCGCTGCGCCGGACGGTTGAAGGTAGTTGTCATCGCCGGCTCCCTTCGGGTCCCGTCGCCACCGACGCTGCGCCGACCGGCGCAACCGTGATCTCGCGCAGCCAGTCGACCGTCCGCCGCAGGCCCTCCCGCATATCGACGCGCGGATCCCATTGCAGGGCAGAATGCGCCGCGGTGTGGTCGAGAGCTATCGCTTGAATTTCACCCGTGCGGCTGCCCTCGTGCCGCGGCGATTCGGGGTTGCCGACGACCTCGCACATCAGATGGTGCAATTCGGCCGTCGACGTCTGGATCCCGGTGCCGATGTTGAAGGTGCCCGTCAGCGGTGCAGGGGCCTGCCCGGCGCGGGTGAACGCCTCGACCACGTCCCCGACATAGACGTAGTCGCGCGTCGCCTGTCCGTCGCCGTAGATCACCGTGGGTCGTCCGGCAAGCATTGCGGACCCGAAGATCGCGACCACACCGGCTTCGCCGTGCGGGTCCTGCCGAGGGCCGTAGACGTTCGACAGTGCCAGGTTGATCGGCGCAAGTCCGTACATATCCGCGTAACAGGCGAGATACATCTCGGCAGCGACCTTTCCGGCGGCATATGGCGAAAGAGGGTGGGCCGGCACCTCCTCTCGCACCGGCAGTGTGGTCGGTTCGCCGTAGCGCGAGCCGCCGGAGGCGGCAAAGACGATTCGTCGGGTACCCGCCCGCCGACAGGCCTCCGCCAGGTTGATCGTGCCGAGAATGTTCGTCGAAGCGTCGTAGCGTGGATCGGTCACCGATTTACGGACGTCGACCTGCGCGGCCAGATGGAAGACGGCGTCGGGTCGGACCCCGGCGACGACGGCCTGGAGATCGGGCAACGCGATGTCGGTCTCGACGAAGGTGAAGTGGCGCGACAGGAGGGCGCCGTCGAGGTTGGCGATGCGACCGGTGGACAGATTGTCGACACCGACGACTTCGTGACCGTCGGCGAGGAGTCGGTCGACGAGATTCGATCCGATGAAACCGGCAGCTCCGGTGACGAGAGTACGCATGGTCACTGACTCCTGTTCGAGGTTGGGGCCTGCCGGGACGGCTTGCCGGGGGGACGCACGAAGACGCCGCGTGAGGACCGGGTGCCGCGCAACCGGCGGTAGGTACGCCACGCTCCTGTGCGCCACCGCTCGGGATATGGGGCGATCGGGGCACCGCATCCCGCCAGCCACAACGCGATCTCCGCAGACGGGGTGTCGGCGCGAACCGTGAGCCGCGCGAGGATCAGCGGACGGTCCGAACTCGAACTGAGGGCATTCATCACTGCGCAGGCAGAGGTGCAGCCTGCACGCGCGACCGCGGCGTGGACCCGCGCGGAGTGGAATCCGTGGGGATAGGCGAAACTCGGCACGGGCCGGCCGAGAAACTCTTCGAGAAGTCCTTTGCTGCGCTGCACTTCGTCGGTCACTGCCGAGGTGGGCAGGATGTCGAGCTGCGGATGAGTGTGGGTGTGTGCTCCGATCTCGACGCCCAGCCCGTCGAGCTCACGGAGTTGGGACCAGGCGAGCATCGGCGCGGGCGGGATATGCAGCGGGGTGGGCGGACGGCCTCGCAGCGCGCCGGTCGTGACGTACAGCGTGCTGGAGATGCTTTCCGCGGCAAGTATTTCCGCGGCCCACGGAAAATCCGCGAAACCGTCGTCGAACGTGACGACCAGCGGCCGGTCCGGCAACGTACCGTACCCGCTCGATGCGGCGACGAACTCCGACACCGTCATCGGGGTTCGCCCGCTCGCGGCCATCGCCTCGACCTGTCCGGCGAATGCCGTTGGGGTTACCGAGTACGGGGCGATCCACGGCTCCGGATCCGAGGAGACCGAGTGGTACAGCAGGATAGGGACAACAGTCATCGGAGCACCGCCTCGTCCGAAGTCGTCGAACGGATCGCCCGATACATCGCAGCGACCGACGCGGTAGTGGCGATTGCGGCGAGGATCACCAGACGCAGCTCCATCGAATCGTTGCGTGCGAACGTGAACCCGACGGAGACGAGCAGCACTGAGGACATGCCGAATGCCACCGCCACCACCCATCGCTCGAGGGTGGTCTGCAGTGGAATACATTTCGCGACAGCCCATCCCGGTCCGATAAGGACGAAGGCGAACACCGCGACGGGACGCAGCACAGCGATTGTCGAGTCGGGGGTGATGACCTTCGTGCACAGCAGCGCCAGCCATCCCGCCACTGCGGTCATCCACAGCCCCGGCGGGATGGCGCGGACGGATTGCCGGAGCCTCGACAAGTGGTGTGGTACGCGGAGTCCGGTCGTGTCGATTCGGGTCATGATCCCTCCGGCCGGGGCTGGGTGAGCGTGAATACGACCGCGTCGGGGTTGCGGTAGACCAGAGTGAATCGGGGAGAGGCCTCGAGTGTCGCCTCGATTCCGGGCAGCGCATCCGCCGGCAGATCGCCGGACAACTCCATGTCCTCCTGCTGGCTGCGGGTGATGATCAGGTAGGAATGGTGGTGATCCACCGGATTCATCATGTCGGCGAAGATGCCTTCCGGATCTGCGAGGATGTCTTCTCGGTCCTCCACTTCGAACGTCGAGAACCACATGTGGTCGTAGAATTCGAAATTCTTGAATGCCCAAGGAAATCCGTTTGTCGCACCGACGATGAGCGAACCGCGCGGGGCTACGCCGTAGACGAACCGGGCGGCCGCGTGTTCATCCGTGGTGAAGTTCGCGGTCTGCTCCTTGCCGTAGTAGCCGAAGACGAAGCCCGTCACGAGCAGCACCAGAGTCAGAGGTAGAGCAATCATGCCGGCGCGGCTCTTCCAGCTGTGCCTGTCGATCCGGCCGGCCTCCTCGTTCGGGAAGAACGCGGCCGCCGCATAGAACGCCGCGAACGGCAGCCCCAGCAGATAGACCCGGAAGATCATCTCTCCGCCGTAGTCGTTGCCCAGGACCAAGGGGATCGGCGCGACAGCCAGCAACGGCAAGGCCAGGTCGGGGTGGCGGAAGAAACCGCGGGGTGTCCGGATGCGTCGCGCGAAGCCGATCGCCGCCAGTGCCCACACACCGGCGGACAGAGCGCGATCGAATTGTGCGACGACCACCTGGCTGCGACTGCCTGCCGCCAGGTCGATGAAGCCGGATCCGGCGTTCGCGCTCGCGTCACCGAATGCCGACATCAGCCCCGCCATGTCGGCTGCGAGCCAATCCCCGGCGACCAGGATGTCCCACGCAAGTGTCATCGTGAGCATCAGCGCGGTGAGCACCACAGTTTTTCTGGCACGGAAGACGGCGAGGAGGCCGAGCGCACCCACCATCATCAGCGGAGTCAGTTGATGGGTCGGAACGATCCCGGCCATGATCGGCACGATCGCGAATGTCGCGACCGAGCGGCGGACTGCGGGGCGCACCTCACGTCGCTGATACCGCAGGACAAGTGCCAGCACCGTCGTATACAGGAAGAACACGACAGCCTGCGGAGCGAAGTAGTCCTGGCCCACCCACGAACCGAGATAGAAGATCGTGATGCCCGCCCAGATGAGGCGCCGATCACGTGTGAAGGTGCTGAAGATCAGGAACAGGGGACCGAGAAGCAGAACGTTGAAGAACGGTGGGGCCCAGGCCGCGTAACCGAGGGCGGAGTCGAGACCACCGTTCTCGACGAGTGTCGCATTGGCGTTGAAGAAGGCCGGCCAGAGTTGGTACGCCGACAGTTCTCCGAACGTGGTGTCGATTCCGGCATTGCGCTGGAAGTAGTCGACGATGCCGATGTGCTTCCACGCCCAGGAATACCGCAGGGTGTCGTACAGGATCGACGGTGTGGCATGCAGGATCGCGATCAGCACGACGACGTGGGATGCATGGAGCCACGTCGGAGTCTGCGGGCGTCGCACAGTCAGACCGAAGCTCACCAGCAGCACCGCGAGCGCAGCCCAGAAGGTGATCGGCAGCACCGGTAGCAATCCGTAATCGCCCATCGCGCCGATGTCGATGCGCGGCAGCGAGAAAGCCCACAGGACCGTTGCCACCAGGGGGCCCAGGTATGAAAGGGTCGCGAGCGCTCGCATACGGCGCTCCCGAGGTTCCGGTATGTCGGTGCGTCGTAGTCCGGTCGAGCGCCCCACCAGATAACCCGTCATCGTCGTCGTCACCCCCACAACCATCGCGAGCGCTGCGGCGAGGCCCCAGAAGCGCCCACGTGCAACTTCGCCCAGTCGACGCGCGAAACCCTTCGGAATGGTCGAGGTCAGATATCGCTGCTCGCTCGACAATGCTCGTGCGTTGCCGGTGCGTGCGCTCACGGCAGCTTTCGACAGGCCTTCCGCGTAGCAGCGCGACCGGAAGTACGCCCAGGTCGCGCGCTCCTCGGGGACGCTGTGGCGTACTCGGGCCGCGGGCTCGTGGAGGTGGAGGCCACCCGGATGGTTCTCCGCCAGCCGGATGCAGAGTTCGGTTTCCTCGCATCCGAGCGGCCGGGTGCCGATGCGGCCGAGCCCGGTGGCGAAACCGCCGGCGTCGACTACCAGTTCGCGTCGCAGCGACATGCTTGCCCCGATCATGTTCCGCACTCGGGCCCGTTCGGTCGGCAGACCGCGGTAACTGCATCCGACCACCCAGTCGAATTCGGGCGGGAACCATCGGGGCCGCGCGGTGGCCCACTCGGCGACCACCAGCCCGCCGACCCCGAGGACGTGGGGATCGGCGTAGGGATCCACCAACGCAGCGAGCCAATCGTCTTCTGCGGCCGCATCGTCGTCGAGGAAGGCCACGATCTCTGCGGTTGCCGCGGTCGCGCCGGTGTTGCGGGCTCCCGACAGTCCCTTTTCGTAGAGATTCGGCATCACGGTGACACCGCGCAGTTCATTCCTCGCGAGGGCCAGCAACTGCTCGTTGTGGTCGATGACGACGAGGATTTCCTCGGCGGGATGCGTCTGGGAACGGACAGATTCGACGGCGCGCGACAACGCCTCCCAGCGACGTTCCGTGTAGGCGCAGATCACCACGGAGGCGGCGATCGTCTGTTCCGAGCGAGAGGCACACAGAGTCGCGCCGGGTGGCCGATGATGTTCCTCGGCAACCGACAGGGCGATCCCGGCCATTTCGGAGCGATCTCCGCGACCGTCATGGGCGAGGCCGGGTGCCGTGTCGGTGCCCGGATGCTCGGTGTGGCGAGACATCGCCGGCTCGGTTGCCCCCTCGAGGTGATGTGCCACCTCGCGGAACGCCCGGAGCACGGGAACCACGTTGAGAACCCACCAGACGCGGTTCTCGTGGTGGGCGGTGCATGTGCGACCGAGCAATGCGACGTGATGGAGCCATGTGAGCAGAATCATGATCCGCTCGTCGGGCTCCTCGCCGCGGAGCACCTCGGGCGCAGCGCTGTACGCGGCCGCACGGATCCCGCGTTCTCGTTCCGAGAGGCCGCCGCCGCGCAGTCGCCGCCGCACGACGGTGCCGAATTCACTGTGCTGCACCAGGCATGTCGCCGTCAGCAACATGAAGTAGTCGTCCAGGATCACCGGGAGGTCGTCGCGGGCGCCGCCCCAGTCGATGATGCCGGATATTTCACCGGTGTCAGTGATCCGTACATTCCCGGGGTGGAAGTCGCCGTGGGTCCAGCCTGCCATGACGACCCGCTCGTGCAGTGCCCGGCGCAGAACGGAACCGAGTTCGGCGACCGTCGGCAGATACGACGGTGAAATGGTGCGGCACATGTCCGTGAGCGCATGAAGCGGTTTGTCCACCCAGGTGTCCAACGCTCCGTCATTGACAACCACGAGTTCACCTGTTACGGAGTGCATTTCGTCGATGGCAGTAATGGCTGCCGTCACCGGTGCTGTCGCGTATCCGGTCCGGCTGTCCAGCGCCGTCGCCAAGTCGCTCCCAGGAATGAATGTTTCGACCGATTCGGTGTAACCCGGTTCGGTGCGGAAGGACAGAATCCGGGGGAGGTGAGGCTGCCAGTGCCGCAAACGTTGGTCGGAATGCAACTCGGCCAGAACGGTCTGCTGGGCGCACAGTTCTGCGGCCGGGGACTCGGATCGTGCGATCTTCCCCACCGCGGTGGGGCATTGGAGATCTCGGCTCAAGACCGCGACGTCAACGTCGGTGTCCGTCGGAACCGGCTGCACATGCGACCATTCCGACAGGGTAGAGATGCCCGCGAAACCCTCTACCCGCGCTTGCGCCTTGCGGTCTTTCCGGTGGGGGACCGTTGAACCGAACGGGCGCGCGATCCGGTCGACTGCGCGGGACCTGCGAATCGCGGCGGCCACGCGGATGGCGGATCCGGGGACGATGCGCACGACCGAGGCGCGACGAGAAGTGGGGCGGCGATTGGTTGTCGGCCGGACGGTCAGCCAGAGGTCGCGGCGGAGTACGAGCACCGCGGCGATCAGGGACTGGCTTGTGAGTAGCGCCGCCCCGGCGCCGGCCAGGCCTAGCGGCTCGAGCAGCACCGATGCGAGCCCGAGAGTGAGCACGATGTTCGTCACCTGGATCGAGAGCAGCAACTTCAGGCGGCGGTGTGCACGCGCCGAGCTGATCGCGGTGGCGACAATGATATTGGGAATACCGGCGAGCGCCATCAGACGGAGCACGTCGCTTCCTGCCCGGTATTCGGCGCCGAAGATGCTCAGGACGAAGGGGGCGAAGACCAGGACGCCGGTGACAACGGGGATCACCAGCCGGGCGCTGTGCAGCATCACCTGCCGGGCCTTGCGCGCGAGCTCAGATTGGTCGGCGGCGGTCTCGACCATCAGCGACATGCCGAGGTTGACGTTGACCAGGTGGATGGTGTTCGCGATCGCCCATGCGATCGAGAAATATGCGGTCTCGACCGAACCGAGCTGGCTGAGCACCACGATCGGCATGAGTGTGGCGGCACCGATGGAACAGACCGCGCCGATGTAGTCGACCGTCACGAATCGGGACAGTTGCCCGAGCGGTGGCAGCGACTCGTCCTCCCCGGCCGCGGCGGCGTGCCGGGGTATCGCCCACAGGAAGAGATAGACGCCGAGCACGGGAATCGACAGCAGGAGCGACGCGGTCCAGGACAGGAAGATCCCTGTCGCCGGCACCATCGCCGCGAACACCACAACCATGACGATCTTGACAACGGCCACGGCGACGTTCTCGACGGGCACCAGTGCTGTCCGTCGGAGGCCGGTCAGCACGCCGTCCTGCAGGACGAACAGGGTGCAGCCGACCGTGCCGACGACGAACAGCACCTGTGTCGCGGGGTTGTCGAGGAACGAGGTCTCGGGTGAGACGAACGGAACGACGAGCACGACGGCGACGGCCACGACAAATGCAAACGACGTGGTCACCAGATAGGCGCTTGCGACCAGACGCCGGGTGCTCCGCCCGGCGGTCGGGACGAACCGAGCCATCGCGCTCGACAGGTTCAGTTGCGCGATGGCCGCGGTGAGCATCGCCATCGAGATCGCCGCCGAGTTGGTGCCGACCGTCGCTGCGTCGTAGTGGCGCGCGACGATCGCCCAGTACCCGAAACCGATCGCGGCGGACATCACGGCGCTCAAGGTCAGCAACATGCCGTTGCGCAGCAGCGGACTCTGCAGATCCTGCACGAAGGACCGCAGGGAGGGGATTTTCGGCGCCGGGACGCGGAGGTCAGCCAATACGCGGTGACCGGAGGGGATGCCGCTCACCGCGTACCGTCCGTCCTTGCGGTTCGACCGCGAGTGGACGCTCGCCGGCCCCGCCACCGGCTCACCGCATAGGCAGCGGGACCGAACAGCACTCCGCGTCGCTCGAGGCGTGCCAGGCCCTCGGGCAGATTCTCGTACCGTGTGCGGTTGCGCTCTGAAGTGCCACTGAACAGGTACTCGGCTCCGCGGGGAAGACGACGCAACAAGCCGAGCAGAATCTTCGGATCATTCACCACCGAACTGGCGACAAACGCCCCGAACCCGACCCCGTAGCCGTAGGCCTGGTTCCGCAGAGCAGCCATGTCGCGGTGGTGGCGGTGCCATACGATCGCGCCGGGTTGATAAACGAGGCGGTGCCCGGCCGTCACCACACGGAAGAACCCGGACAGGTCATCGCCTCCGCGGGCGAAGGTACCGGCCCCGATGGCCGGATCGAAACCGCCGAGACGCCGCAGCACATCGGTGTCGAACGCCATGTTCGCACCCGACCCGAATTGACCTGCAGTGAACGGGAACAGCGGATCCCCGGGGTGGAGCCTGTCGTTGTCGAAGCAGCGCACCTCGAATCCCTTGTCGAACCCGCCGTGTTGCTCGAGCAGGAGTTGGGCGGGGGTCTCGAGTTGCGCCGGCAGAATCAGCCCGGTCACGCAGCCGACGTCGTCGGAGGAGGCGAAACCCTCCGCGACGGCGGTGAGCCAGTGCCGGTCGACCACGACATCGTCGTCGACGAACGCGACGATCTCGCCTCGGGCGGCGGTGAGCCCGCAGTTGTGCGCAGACGACAAGCCGCGACGATCCTCGCGAAGGTATCGCACGCGGGTGTCACCGTAGGAAGCGACCATCCCGGCTGTGTCGTCGTCGGGCGGGTCGTTGTCCACGACGACGATTTCGAAGGTTGGGTATTCCATGGCAGTGAGGGCGTCCAGACAAAGGCGGGCACTGTCGGGCCGGTTCCGGGTCGCGACGACCACGGTGACGAACGGCGCATGCCGGAGCGCTGTCTCGCGAGTGACCTCACAATGCGGCCGGGTGTTCCGAGTTGATCGAGCCCGGCTCGCGCGAGGCAGCAGGGCATTCGGATGGGAGACCGGTTCGAGACCGTCGGCGGCAAGATGTGCATTCGCTGCCGGTCCGACGGCCTTCCATACGGTGTCCGCGTGGGTGTCCCAATTCGCACCGAGTGTGCCGTCGAGGACGACGACGCCCACCGGGTAGGTGTGCACGCGAATCAGCGCCAGGATCTTCGCCGGCGAATCCTTCCCACCCGTGAGTTCGAGGCGGGTCGGCGGGGCAGTCAGTTCGATGTCCGTCCGTGGGACGGGGAGGTCGTCGAGCAGCAGCATGCGCGCGGTCGCGCGGCCCTCCCCGGGGCCTTCCAGGACATGCTGCATGGTGCTCATGTCGGACCGAGCGCCGTCACGGCGATCTCACTCGAACCCCGGCGGCGCGGGTGTGCCATCCGTGCCAGCAAGTCCGAGTGTTCCCTGCCGTGTGCGTCGAGGACGGCCTGGAGAACTCGTGTGCCGTCTCGCAACGCATGGAGGTTGGATTTGCCGCTGCGACGGGGCATTTCGAGGCTCGGCACCTCGGCGATGCGCAGGCCGGCCCGCATCGCCGCCGCGATCATCTCCGCTTCGATCTCGAAGCCCGTTGCCGATAGTTTCAGGTGCTCGAGGTAGCGACGGTGAAAAGCGCAGAATCCGTAACACAGATCGGTGAGGTGCGTGTCGTACAGCGAGTTGAAAACTGTGAGCAGGAACCGGTTGCCGAATGTCCGGAAACGAGTGATGTCGAGCGATCCCCCTCCGGCCACGAAGCGGGATCCTTTGACGAAGTCGTAACCGTTGGTGAGGAAATGCAGATAGTGGGGGATCTCCTGCGGGGCCATGCTCCCGTCGGCGTCCATCATCACTATGAGGTCGCCGCGCGCGGCGAGGAACCCGGTACGCAGTGCGCTGCCCTTGCCTATGCCTTCCTGTTGTACGACGCGGATGTCCGGTCTTACACTGCGTGCGGTCACGAGAGTCGCATCGGTGGAATCCCCGTCGACGATGATTATTTCGGTGACGTCGTCGGGCACCTGGTCGAGAACCCACGCGATGTTCCTGGCCTCGTTCCGTACGGGAATCACCAGGGTTACGGTCGGCCGGACCCTCGATGTGGGGGATACAGCGGATGAAGTGTCCGGAGACGACGGGGCGCCGAGCGCGCTCGCAACAGGCGTAGGAGACATCGGGATTCCAATCGGGTTGTGGTGCGGGTGGATTGCCGGAGGTCGCAGGTGCGGGCTGTTGTCGCTCATTCCATTACGCTCCCGGATAAGCCCGGATAAGGCTGTGCGCTCGGGGTGCGGGCGGCGGGGGCCGGAAAGACGAGCCGGCCTCCCCACGAATCGATGTACTGCAAGTGGTCGGCCGGTTCCCGAACCGGTCCCCAGGGCAGTACGACGACGACGTCGGGATGATCCTTCCTGATCTGTTCCGGTCCGCACACGGGCATTCGGGTACCGGAGGTGTAGCAGCCCTGGCGGAAAGGATCATGATCGACCGTGTAGGACATCAGGTCGGGCCGGATTCCGCAGTAGTTGAGAACTGTGCTGTAACACCCAGTGCCGTAACCGATCACGCTGAGTTCGCGGTCCTGGCAATCGAGTAGGAACCGCAGGAGCCCGCTGCGGGTTGCACGGGCATGTGCTTCGAGTTCGCGGTACCCCTCCGGCGTGTGCAGGCCGGCGGCACGCTCCTCCTCGAGGATTTCGTCGACACGGGGGCCCGGTGGAGCCGAAACTTCCTCAGGCCGAGCCCAGATTCTGATCGAATCTCCTTGCAGGTCGACGGGTTCCACGTCGAATACCGTCAGTCCACCACTCGCGAGCGCCCGCATCGCCGTGAGGATGGTGTAATACTGCAAACGGGCGTGGTCGATCGTGTCGAATCGCCTGTCGCGGACAAGGTGCAGGGCATGGTCGACCTCGATCGAGATCCGGCCGTAGTCGGCGACGAGGGTCCGAAGGGCACGAGCGAATCCCTCGACGTCCGAAACGTGGGAGTACATATTGTTTGCGACGATGAGATCGGCCGCACCGTACTCCTGGTACAGGTCTTCTGCCATTCCCTCGTCGAAGTAGCCGGTGACGGTTGGGACCCCGAGCGCGCGTGCGGTGGTACCGGCATTCGCCGACGGTTCGATACCGAGGCACGGGATGCCGGCCTCGACGGCGTGGCGCAGCAGGTACCCGTCCCTGCTTCCGATCTGGACGATCGACGAGTGCGATCCCAGCGCGAAGTCTCCGATTGCACGGTTGAAGAAACTGCGCGCGTCTGCGTCACTGAGCTCATGCGCCGGCGCCGGATAGCGCGCCGCCATGTCGTCGCGCATGACATACGCCGGTACCTGCAGTAAGAGGCAGCTTTCACACAGCCGCAAGTGCAGAGGGTAACTGGTCTCGGGCAGGTCGAGTTCGTCGAAGGTAAGGAAGCGGTCGCTCGGCGGTACGGCTCCCAGATCGAGCACGCTGAGCATCCGCTCCGATGCGCACAGACGACATTTCATCGTGACACCCCTGCAGAGTGGGCGGGTCCCCGAACCCCGCGGGAAACCTTGGGTCCGTAATGATGATGAAAGCATACTGAAGGAAGGAGGAGGAAGGCATTCGCAAACCTAAAGTTTGTTTTGTGGGGGTTTTGATGTGTAGCGAGGAAGTTCTAGACTTTGAAGTCACAACTATCGGATTCGAGTCGGGCGTGCCGAGGTTGCCAGGGATATGACAGGGGATATTCCAGCGGAGGTCGCCCGATGCCGTTCGAAATCGTTCACCGCAAGCAGACGCTTGTTGCAGGCCTGCCTGTCCGGAGCCCGAAGCGGGCGCTGGGCAGACCCCGCGATCCGGGACTCGAGCGCGCGTGGTCGGCAGTTCTCAAGGAGGAACTCGGCGGACCGCTGGCTTCTGCCTACACCGACCATGCGGTCGATATCGGGTCGTACTACACCCAGACGGTCGGGTACCAATGCGAGTCGCTCGATCAGGTGACCGAAGGGCATTTCGTTGCCTGCGTGCCTGCCGGGACCTACGCGAAGTTCAGCTCGACCGGCAACTTTCCGGAGGTCGTCACCGACCTCTGGGACCAGGTGCGCGAAGCGGAGGGGTCGAGCAGGATCGTGCGTTCCTTCGTCGGTGATTTCGAGTACTACCCGAATGCCTTCCGGATCGACCTCTACGTGTCCGTCCTCGCGTCCGAGAAGGCCGATGCATGATGCCGTTCGGGATCACCAAACTGCATGAGCGCTACGTCTGCGGACTCGTTCTGCCGGACGTCGAACCCGGCGGGATCGGACAGAAGGCCGAGTTGATGATGTTCACCCAGGAACGCATCCGGTCTCGTGGGGTCCGGGACGTGGTCGTTGTCTACGTGTGCCACGCGGAAATCGGATGGTCCGCACTTGTCGGGTTCGAGTGCGACGGGCTGTCCGATAT